>CAZFXX010000166.1:5242-7194 GCA_964522985.1 uncultured Desulfobacteraceae bacterium | reverse complement strand
TATTACGACATAAGTACATATTTTAGGTCCAATAAAAATTAAAAAACTTATTTTTTATTCTTGACAATATAGAATTATTGCGTTATGATATTCTAAAATTTTAAAAGGGGAATCTACTTTGGAAAACGAAGCCTCTTTTGCCCCCCCCCACACTCCCGTCCGGGCCTGCGTCGAGGGGGCAAGGCTACCTCTAAATGGAGATGGTGGCTGCTCTATAAGGAGGACGGCCTTATGGAAGATAGTGCTCTGTTTATGAAAAACTCGGAGATCTTTGCCGTGGCCATGATGCGCTGTGGCGTTCGTCATCACTTCTCTTGAGGGATATACCGATGACGAGGCTCAAGAAGTCAGGAAAGCTGAAATCAATTTACAAAATGTGCAAGACCAGTTGGAAGCTCAAGGCATTCGCTTTGAAATACGGCTGGTTGTTCGTGGTTTGACTCCCAGGCAAGACCTATTTCAATTCGCAAAGAATCATCATGCGGATGAGATCATCATGGGGATCAGGAGAAGATCAAGGGTCGGAAAATTCATATTGGGCTCGAATGCACAATACGCAATTTTCAATGCATCCTGTCCGGTTACGATCACTAAGTAATATTCAGGAAGATGGGATAACATCATGAAAATGGTTGAGTAAATTTGGTTAAAACGGTTTTTGATACAAAAGGAGACTTAACAATTATGTTACTTGGACTGCATACCTATAGTTTTCACCTGCATGGAATGGGACAGAACTGGGGGGGCTATGAACTCGAATGGCCCAAGGTGATGGATATTTATTCGCTGATGGATGAAGCGGGCACCCTGGGACTCGATGGACTTCACATCACCGCCGTGGATTGCGAAAGTACCGACACGGACAACCTGAAAAAGATTCGATCGGCAGCTAAACAGGCCGGACTGTATCTCGAGTACAATTTCTCATTGGACGAGGAGTTTGACCCCCGATTGACCCACACCATTGAAGACGGCATCGCCTATGCCTCGGCCCTGGGTTCGGACATCGCCAAAATCAGTCTCGATCTCAGACGTCCGCGGCCCCTATGTGCCAGTCGGCACCATCCGGAGGTGATGGGCCAGTTAACGGACATCGCCCGGCGGATCAAAAAGGCGATTCCCGCAGCAGAGGCCGCCAACGTGAAACTGGCCCTGGAAAATCATACTGAATCCTTTGCCAGTGAAATTTTGTGGCTCATCGATGAAGTGAATCATCCACTCGTGGGGGCATGTGTGGATACGGCCAACGCCGTGATGGTCCTCGAAGACCCCATGACGGCCATTGAGCAACTGGTTCCCCGGTCGTTTACCAACCATTTCTGTGACCATCGAATCGACCGCGATCAGTATGGGTGCCGGTTTCACGGTGTGGCGTGTGGTGACGGGGATATTGACATGAAACGGGCCTATGACATCATCCGGAACCAGTCTTCCATGCAGCGCATCAACATTGAGGTGGAATGGGATGCGGGCGACGATACACCAGAGGAAGCCCGGAAAAAAGAGCGGGAAGCTGTGGAAAAAAGTATCCGGTACTGTCGCGAGGTATTGGGCATCTAAAACACAGTTCATAGCAGATCGCCGGGGGAGAGAAGATTAGTGCTTCCCCCTTAACGGGGGAAGCCGGGTAAGGCCGGTTGTTTGACTCCGCCTCCAACCTTCCCTATTTCTATTTGATATTGTTAATGCTGCTGGTGACCTATCTGGTCACCAAACGGGTGATTCAATCGAATATAGGACTGGCGTTTAAGGCGATCGGCCAAAATATGGAAGCGGCCAGAATGTCAGGCATTAACCCGGTGTTTTACAGAATCCTGAATTTCACCCTTTTTTGCACCATCGCCGGATGGTTGGGCGGATTCTACGCCCATTATTACGGCATATTAACGCCCGATCTGCTGCATACCTCCAAAACGATCGAAGTCCTGGCGGTAGCTTATATCGGTGGGCGG
>CAZFXX010000166.1:0-5142 GCA_964522985.1 uncultured Desulfobacteraceae bacterium | reverse complement strand
TACCTGGCCAACCCAAAAAACCGTATAATGCGCTATTTGATGAGCGGAACGCAAAAAATAAGTCGATAGGTTCGCAAAAGAAGAAAAAAACATTCTGCCCGGCTTAAAAAATAAGGAGAAATAGTCATACATTACTACGAGTACTTCAACGAAGCGCAAGTAAACCGGATTCATGAAGCAACCCTGACCGTTCTAGAAAATGTTGGTATCGATTTCGGTTATGCCCCCGCCCGGAAACTGCTTGCCAAGGCCGGTTGCAGGATCGATGGCGAACGTGTTTATTTCCCCCCGAAGCTGGTGGCGGCGCAAGTGGCCAAAGCGCCCGCCGAGTTTACCCGCTACGCTCGTAATCCGGAAAAAAACGTTGTTATCGGCGGAGACAATATCGCCTATATTCCCTGCTACGGACCGCCCTTTGTTCACGATCTGGATCGGGGCCGAAGAGAATCCACCCTCGAAGACTACATCAATTTCGTTAAGCTCGGCCATGCCAGTTTTTCCATGGATATTACCGGCGGTGTAATGGCGGAACCCAATGACGTGCCTCATGCGCAACGTAATGCCGAGATGATATATGCCTCCATGCGCTATTCGGACAAGCCGTTTATGGGCGGGGCGATCGGAAAAGAGGCGGCCCTGGAGACCATCGAGATGGCCGCCATCTTATTTGGTGATAAAAAACAATTGGCCAAACGGCCGCCGTTTATCAGCATTTTGTGCTCCAAGACGCCACTGGGTTATGACGACCGCATGCTGGGGGCGATCATGACCTATGCCGAGGCCGGCATGCCGCAACTTATTTCCTCTTTAGCCATTGCCGGGGCCACCTCGCCGGTGACGCTGGAAGGGACCCTGGTGGTTCAGAATGCCGAGATCCTGGCGGGAATCGTTCTGACCCAGTTGGTCCGCGAGGGTGCGCCGGTGGTGTTTGCCGGGTTTTCCTCCTGTACCGCCATGCGCTATGGAACCTTGAGCATCGGGTCGCCGGAGATGGCGGTGAACACAGCGGCAACTGCTCAGATGGCAAGATTTTACGGTATTCCGAGTCGGGGCGGTGGCGCCATCAGCGATTCCAAGCTTCCCGATCCCCAGGCAGCGTTTGAATCGATGATGAGTCAGTTGATGGCCACCTTAAGCGGGGTGCACTTTGTGCTGCACTCTGCGGGAATTCTCGAGAGCTACATGGTTTCATCTTATGAAAAATTCGTCATGGATGACGAAATTTGCGGCATGTGCAAGCGAATTCGAAAAGGGGAAAAGGTGGATGCCGGGCGGCTGGCCGTTGATCTGATCGGACAGGTGGGTCCCGGCGGGGAATACCTGTCCCAATTGCATACCTTCCGGAATTTTAAAAAAGAGTTCTATGAGCCCCTCATGGAAGAGCGCGATAACTACGAAAGCTGGCAGAAAAAAGGGTCACTTTCCCTTGAACAGCGTGCCAATAAAAAATGGAAGGAAATTCTGGAAAAGTACGAAATGCCGGAATTACCCCGGGAAACGGATGCGGCCTTGAAAAAATACATGAAAAATACATTGTAAAACAAAAAGGACGACCCTATGGAAAATAGTGCCCTGTTTATGAAAAATTCGGAAATCTTTGCCGAGGCAATGATGCGCTGTGGCGTACGTCATCACTTTGCCTACCCCATTACTCCGGCAAGCGATGTTATGAAATATACCGCCGCCCATATACATGAAGTAGGGGGGCGGATGTTTCAGCCTGAAAGCGAGTTGACGGTTATCAATTGTCTGGCCGGCCTTGCTGCCACAGGCAAACTGGGCTGCGTATCCACCTCCGGGCCCGGTTTTGACCTTATGCAGGAAGGCATCGGTTTTATGGTGGCGGCTGAACTGCCCTGCCTTCTATTGGATAATATGCGGGTGGGGCCTGGGGACGGTGACATCATCGGCTCCCAGCAGGATTATTTTATGGCAACCCGCGGTGGTGGCCATGGTGATTACTATTTACCGGTTTACGCACCATCCTCAGGTCAGGAAATTGTAGAACTTATGCCCATTGCCATTGACCGGGCCTATAAATACCGCACGCCTGTCTTATTTGTCATAGACGGTGTCATGGCCCAAATGATCGAGACGGTTATCATTGAGCCAGCCAAAAACATCGTCGAAACATATGACACGAGTGATTGGGCTTATACCGGGGCCAGGGGCAGAGGCAAACGCGCTCTGATCACCGGCTCCTATGCCCACAGTGATGGTGAGGAAATGGTTAAACAGCTTATGGCCAAAGCTGAAAAAATAAAAAAAAATGAACAACTATGGGAAGAATATGGCCTGGAAGATGCCGAGGTGGTCGTAACCGCCTTTGGTTTGCCGGGCTCTATGTGCCGGGAAATCGTCCATGAGGGCCGCAAAAAAGGCCGGAAGCTGGGCTTTATCCGCCCCATAACGCTGTTTCCTTTCCCGGAAAAAGGTTTTGTCAACATCCCAAAATCAGTAAAAGAAATTCTGGTTGTAGAAATGAATTACGGGCAGATGATCCAGGACGTTCGTCTTGCCATGAACGGGGCCTGTAAAGTCTCCCATTACGGCCATGTAGGTGGGGATCAACCCATGGTCAAAGCCAAAGAAGTGCGCAGGCGGCTGGATGAAATTTTGGAGGCTGGTTGAGGCTGGGAATTGAGTGCATCCCTGCTTACGAATGGGATACGATATAGCAAACGTAAATAAAAAGTTTTAAAAAGGCATAAAATGAAAACTTTTATTGAGGACAAGAATTTTAGTTGGTGCCCTGGGTGTGGGCATGGGATAGTGGCGCGCCTCTGCTCTGAGCTGATCGAAGAGATGGGCCTGCGCGACCGTACCTGCTGTATAGTGGGTATTGGTTGCGGTGGTTTCCATCATCATTATATGGAAATCGATGCTATAGAGGCCATGCATGGTCGTTCGGTTGCCGTCGCCACCGGTTATAAGATGGGGTTGCCTGAAAATTTCGTTTATACATTGCAAGGTGATGGAGACTGTGCATCCATTGGCCTGTTAGAGCTTATACACAGTGCCAACCGCGGTACACCCATCACCGTAATTATGATCAACAACGGGGTATTCGGCATGACCGGTGGACAGATGTCACCGGGAACACTGCTGAAACAGAAAACCCCTACCAGTCCTTTTGGCCGTGACGCTAAAATACACGGAAACCCTTTAAAAGTACCTGAAATGATGCAGGAAATGGACAGCATAGCATATCTGGCACGTCTCTCCGTGGCAACACCGTCCTTGGTTCGCAAGGCCAAAAAAGGCTTAGCGACTGCTTTTAAGGCCCAGTTGGATGGTCTTGGTTTTTCCTTTGTGGAGATCTTAAGCCCTTGTCCTACGGGATGGAAAATGGGGGTGGTTGATTCCTACAAGCGCCTTGCCGGTGATGTGGCGAAGGTCTTTCCCGTAAAAGAATTTATTAACAGGGTAGGAGGTGCTGCGTGAAAAAGAAGTTAGTATTTGCCGGTTCAGGTGGGCAGGGCGTTATCTCCATGGCAACGCTTACCTGTTTAGCCGCAATTGAGTGTAACTGGAAAGCAGTCATGAGTCAGACTTATGGCATTGAGCAGCGGGGCGGCAGTGCAGTTGGGTTTGTAGTTATCTCCGATGAACCGATCGGGTCCCCCATGATCGAAGAAGATGCCGATATCTGTTGTCTCATGCACCCCATGATTGTAGACACCCACATAGATGACGCCGCCCCCGGCAGTGTCATATTGTTCAACAGTTCATTAATTAAAGATCAACCCGCCCGCAGTGACGTGGAATTCCTGGCACTGCCTGCCACGGATATGGCTCAAAAACTGGGGGAACGCCGTTCAGCCAATATGATTGCCATGGGCAGGCTCAGTGCCGCAACCGGCTTTGTTCCCATAGATGCCCTTTCGGCCGCCCTGGCAAAAATGCTTGGGGAGAAAAAGAAGGCACTGGTGGAGATCAATCAAAAAGCGCTGCAGTCAGGCTATGCGGGAGGTCAAAATGGCTGAAAAAAGACATGTTATAAACAGTGCCCGCTGCAAGGCATGTGGGCTGTGTGTATATTTTTGTCCCAAAGAGGCGCTTGCCCTTGGCAGCGAATTTAATGAAATGGGCTACAATTTTGTGCATGTAGATGATGATAAATGCGTGAAGTGCGGCACTTGCCAGACAATCTGCCCTGATGTGGCCATTAAAGTGGTGGAGGGTTGATATGGGTAATCTTGATTTTCTGTTTAATCCCAAGTCAGTGGCTTTAATTGGGGCGTCATCCGACACCAAAAAATACGGTGGCTGGACAGCCAAAAACATGGTTGATCATGGTTATACCGGTAAACTGTATTTTGTTACCAGGAGCAAGCTTGACACCATTTTCGGCGTAAAAACCTACCCCAGTGTCTTGGATATTCCTGATCCTGTGGACCTGGCCCTGGTGGCGGTTCCCATTCCGGCTTGTTGTGCAACCATTGAGCAATGCGGTAAAAAAGGGGTTAAAGCGGCGATTGTCGTTACCACCGGTTTTGGTGAAACGGGCGAAGAAGGTAAAAAAATAGAGCGCCAGGTGGTGGCCATGGCCAGAAAATACAATGTCCGCCTCATGGGGCCGAATTGCATGGGGCACTATAGTGCGGATGCAAGGCTCAACACCAGCATTATTGAGCTGGAGCCGGGTACGCTGGGTCTGGTTCTGCAAAGCGGCAACCTTGCCATCGATTTAAATAATGATACCAAAACCAGAAATCTCGGCTACAGTCAATGGGCAACCATCGGCAATCAGCGGGACCTGCGATTTCATGAATTTATCGAGCATATAAAAGACGATGAAGCCACCAAGGTGATGATGCTCTATATGGAAGGGTTGCGGATTGACAGTACCGCCGATGGCCGTAACTTTATGGCGAGTGCCAAAGATGCCATCGAAAAAAAACCCATATGCGCCTTAAAAATCGGGCGGTCTCAAGCCGGCGCCAGAGCGGCTGCCAGCCATACCGGTTCCCTGGCCGGCAGTGAGACCATATTTGATGCCGCCCTGAAACAGTGCGGGGTCATTCGCCTCAATAAATCGCAGGATTTTCTTAATGTCGCTGAAGCATTTGCGCGCTGTCCCCTTCCCAAAGGCAACCGTATTGCCATTTTGACCGATGGCGGGGGACACGGGGTTATGGC
>CAZFXX010000165.1:0-7209 GCA_964522985.1 uncultured Desulfobacteraceae bacterium | reverse complement strand
CCCTGGTCATTCATCAGTTTAAAAAAGGCATCTATTTTTGCCATTCATCGCTCCTGCCGTTAGAGATATATTGTTTCAACCTCACAGCCAAACAACTTTTTTCAGAACATGAAAACGTTTCTGTTTTATTCAGCCTGACATGACCAATTGCAGCGCGTACCCGTTATGATTTTTTAATAAATTTCAGTTTAGATTCATCCTCATCAAGGGCCGCCATTCCTTCTTTTCCAATCTCAAGCAACTTGGTATGGGCATCCAGAACCGCACCGATTTGAACTTCAATCTGCATTCTCTGCCGCTTCAGCTCTGTAATATCTTCATGTAACTGGGCCAACCGGTTATGGGCCTTGTTCAAAATTTTTTCTGCCTGCACCTCAGCTTCCGCAACTACCAGCTCAGCCGATTTGCGTGCATTATTTTTCATCTGCTCAAGAACTTTCTGAGAGTTCAGCATAGCACGTTTAAATGCTTCCTCTCGTTTCTTATAGCCCATGTTTTCAGTCTTAAGCCGCTGAATTTTTTGAGAGAGGCCCTCGTTTTCCCGGAGCATCGCTTCAAACGCATCGGCCATCTGCTCTAAAAAAATGTCCACCTCTCGGACATCGAAACCACGAAATTTTGTCTTAAACTGCTGCTGTTGAATATCAAGGGGGGTAATTTTCATTGTATCTCCTTTCCGACAACAGTGTTACACTATGGCTGCCGACAGCCGTAAAAGCGTGTTGACAACAAAGGTTCGTAGAAAAATAATTCCCAGAAACACGATAATTGGAGAAAAATCGATCCCACCGTAGTCCACCGGTATCTTTGACCTGATGGGGTAAAGAACCGGTTCGGTAACATTATGTATAAAACGGACAATCGGATTAAACGGGTCAGGACTCACCCATGACAATATGGCGCGGGCCACAATAATCCACATATAAAAAAGCAGCACAAAATCAAGTACTTTTGCGATAGCAATTAAAAAATAACCCAGAATAAACATATTTACGGAAACCCTTCCTGCTCGATGCACAAAGTAAGGCATCGATATTTTATTGAGATAAACATCAAATATAGAGAAAATTAGTGATATTCTATAGATAAGTCAAGAAATTTCATGCAAAATCATTGACATACTCATTGCACAGGCTATGATTTTATCATTTTACAGCAATCAAACGGATTATTATTTGCTTGGGTCTTTATATCTGATATATTGCATTTTTTTTATGTTAAAAAATAAAAAATACACAAATTATGATAATTTTGCAACTCAGGGCTATTTTTTTGTAACTAAATGCCGGGTCCGGTGCTCTTATTCAAAAAGAGTAAAAATAATTATGCTTTTTTTTGATACCCGGCTGTGACGACGGGCAACACGATATGGCTGGGCGCTGGTAGCCGTAAATTGAAGGGATGGGTATGAGAGACCGGTGTGTTTATAACCTGAATTTTCTGCTGCGCATTACATTGGGCCTTATCTTTGTCTGGGCAGGCTTGAGCAAAATGCCGGATCCGGTAAGATTTGCCGGTATAATTGAAAACTACAGAATACTTCCGATGTATTTTGTCAATTTCCTGGCCATTACCCTGCCCTGGGTTGAGGTGTTGAGCGGATGTTTACTTTTGGCCGGTTATCTTGTCCGAGGCAGTCTGGTGATCATCAATTTTTTGATGGTTGTATTTATAACGGCTTTATCGCTAAATATTTTTAGAGGAATCGATATCAACTGCGGCTGTTTTTCACTGGAAGCGAATTATCGGAAAGGGATGTATCAATCATTGCTTCTGGATCTGCCCATACTGGCCGTGGGGCTGTGCGTATTGTTTTTCAGCCTTAAATCCGGCAGTGGACCCCGATTTTGCGGAATTGTAAAAAAAAGGTAGATAAGCACAAAAGTGCATTGGCCGGGCAGCCTTGTCCGCTGCTCGGCCGTTGTGTAACCAATAACGGCCCTTGCCCTGTCGGGGATAACAGAGAATGAAAGTTGTGAGCAATGAGATAGAGATAGGACAGCCCATTTATTCTTCACAACTCGAAATTTATATCTTTCTACTTTTTAAACCTGAACCGGACTGATGGAGTATTATGTTTGCAGAAACCGTACATTTTCCAGCCGCTTTCATAGCCGGCCTGCTTTCTTTTTTTTCACCGTGTGTACTGCCGCTCATACCGGCTTATTTTACATTTATATCCGGTTTCTCCATGGAAGAGCTGACCTCGGACTGCACCGCGGAAACAAGGCGGAAAGTATTTTTAGCAACCCTGGCCTTTGTCAGCGGATTTTCATTTATTTTTATTCTACTGGGGGGATCGGCATCGCTGATCGGATCCTTTATTATAAAATTTAAGGATGTTATACGAATTGCAGGCGGAGTCCTAATCATCATCCTGGGCATCCACCTGACCGGTCTGTTTCGTATCCGCAAACTCGATTTTGAAAAACGGATACACCTGAACAAAAAACCGCTTCATTTTTTCGGTACGTTTGTCATCGGAATGGCATTTGCCGCCGGCTGGAGTCCCTGTATCGGTCCCATGCTGGGCTCCATCCTGATCATTGCCGGAAGCAGCGAGTCGGTCTTGCACGGCATCGCCCTGTTAGCCGTCTATTCCATCGGGCTGGCCATCCCGTTTATCATACTATCCGGTTTTATCAACCTGCTGTTGGTTTTTTTAAAGAAGGCCACCCGAGTTTTGAAATACATCAATTATGCTTCCGGTTCGTTTCTGATAGCCATAGGTGTGCTATTGTTGAGCAACCGATTGTCATTTTAAAAAAATTACCGGATTGGGTTAAAATTATCGATAATCGTGCAGAACTTATTGTTTGGGGTTTCCCATCAATTTTATCAAAAGGATTTTAAATGACATATAAAAAAATAATATTCCATGTTTTCCTGATCACATTTTTTATTTTGGCAATTGGATTTTCAATAACCACAGCGGCCGCTGAAGTTGTCTGGCATGATTATGAGAAAGGATTGGCCCTGGGTAAAGACAGCAATAAAAAAATAATGATCAATTTTTATGGGGAATGGTGCCGCTATTGTAAAAAAATGGAAAAAGAGACATTCGCGGCAGCCAAGGTTGCGGACTACCTGAATACCAATTTTATCTCAATTCGGATAAATTCCGATAAAAACAAAAACCTGGTCAGGGCTTTTAAGGTAACCGGGCTGCCCGCAACATGGTTTTTAACTGAAACCGGCGACAAAATCGGCAACCGGCCCGGTTGGCTAGACGCAGATAAATTCTTTGAGTTGCTGAAGTACGTTCATACCGAGGGGTATAAATAAAAGGTTTTATCCGGCATCCTTGATGACAAAACAAAAACAATTTACACTTTTCTGAGTTTGTCCTGAAAAATCTGGTCCTTTGGGCCAGGCTTCTTTATTCAGCTCAATACTTCCCATCGGCATAATCCACCCAGCCGCCGGCATTGACCAGTTTACGGTCAAAGTCGGAAATCGAAAATAAAATTTTTTCATTGACACCATTTGCTGTAATAATAAATTTATTTTTTTCAAAATCTGTTTCAAGGGTTGTATCCTCTTTAGCGAACTTTCGAAACAGGCTATCTATGGTTTCGGCCGGCAATTCGATGGCCATCATGCCGCAGTTGAACATATTCTGCCTGAAGATTCTGGCAAAGCTTTCGCCGATTACCAGATGAATCTGGTTTGCTTCCAGTGCCCAAGGGGCATGCTCGCGGGATGAACCACAGCCGAAATTGCCTCGTGTAATGACGACTCGTTTACCAACGATGTCTTTTGGGGGTGAAAAATCGCCGAGTTCCAGGTCCTCCAGCAGAAAGGGTTTAAGCGCATTTTTGCTATTTTCCGTAAGGTACCGGGCCGGTATAATTTCATCCGTATTGATGTCCGAGCGATCCAGAAAGAGCACACTGCCATCGAAGTTTTTCATGAGTTTCCCCCTTGCCCCGTGAATATTTCAGAATTGGTGATGACGCCGGCGACAGCGGTGGCCGCTGCCGTAGCCGGGCTCATCAGATGAACCATACCCCCTCGCCCCATGCGACCGCTGAAATTACGATTGGTGGTGGAGGCACAGACCTCACCTTTGGCCAGGACACCGTTGCTCATACCCAGGCAGGCTCCGCAGGTCGGGTTGGTCACACAGAATCCGGCAGATAGAAATATCTGTAAAATACCCTCCTGCATGGCCTGCTCATAGATTTTGGGTGTTGCGGGCGATACAATGCCGCGGACCTGTTCATTGATTGTTTTGCCCTTTAGAACCCGGGCCGCTACCCTCAGATCCTCTATGCGGCCGTTGGTGCAGGACCCGATATATATCTGATCCACCGGCGTCCCTGCCATCTCCCGAACCGCCTTTACCTGATCCGGTTTGAACCCAAAAGTGACCACAGGTTCCAGCTTGCCGATATCATGCGCGATCACCGCATCGTATACGGCATCCGGATCTGAACCCCAGATTTCAAACGCGGCAAGGGCTCCTGCCGGGGCTGCATAATCGGCCTGTATGAAAGGCCACAGGTAGTTTACAGTGGTCATGTCGGGGGCGCATATCCCGCAGGTTGCGCCAGCCTCAACGGTCATATTGCACAGGGTCATCCGGGCTTCCATGCTCATGGCCGACACAACCGGTCCGCCAAACTCAATGACTTTATTGGTGGCACCGTTCACACCGACTTTACCGATAAGGGAAAGAATCACATCCTTGGCATATACGCCTGGGGGCAGCTTGCCGGTAATGTTGATCTTAATCGTTTCAGGCGCTCGAAAAGCACACACGCCCTTGAGAATACCCACTTCAAGGTCGGTGGTGCCGACGCCGGCGGCAAAAGCCCCGAAAGCCCCGTGGGTACAGGTGTGGCTGTCGCCCATGATAATCGTAAAGCCGGGACGGGCAAAGCCCTTTTCCGGGAAAAGGGCATGACAGACGCCATTGCGGCCGATATCAAAAAAATCAGTGATATGATGGCGGCGGGCCCATTGCCTCAGGATCTTGCCCTGGGTAGCTGTTTTGGAATCTTTGGCCGGTGATACGTGATCGATCACGACCTTGATTTTAGCCGGATCAAATACACGATCCTTGTCGCGTCGGATCAGATCGTTAATCGCAATGGGCGTTGTTATTTCATGGCAGAAAACAGCATCCAGCCGCAGCACCTGAATATTTCCGCTGAGACTGTCAATCCGATGAGAATCGAATATTTTTTGTGCAAGGGTTTTTCCCATCATTTTCTTCCTTTCTATAAATGTTCAGGGATTAGTCGGAATCGGTTTTAAGCACGGCCAGAAAGGCCGACTGGGGAATCATCACCTGCCCCACCATCTTCATCCGCTTCTTGCCTTTTTTCTGCTTTTCCAGCAATTTGCGTTTTCTGGTAATGTCGCCCCCATAGCATTTCGCCGTCACATCCTTGCGAAAGGGTGATACGGTTTTACGGGAAATAATCTTGGCGCCGATGGCCCCCTGGATGGCGATTTTAAACATTTGACGCGGAATTTCGTCTCTGAGTTTGCTGCAGGCGTTCCGGGCCCGTTCAACAGATTTGTCACGATGGACCAGTTGAGAGAGTGCATCGACCCGTTCGCTGTTGATCAGAATGTCGATTTTGACAAGATCGGTCTGTTGGAAATCAATAAGGTCGTAATCAAAGGAGCCATACCCTTGAGTAACGGATTTCAGACGGTCATAAAAATCATACACCACCTCTGCCAGCGGCATCTCGAAGATCATTTCCAGACGGTCATTGGTCAGGTATTGATAATTTTTATTGATGCCCCTGCGATCCAGACAAAGCTTCATGACGGCACCCATGTAACGGTCCGGGATGATGATTGCGGCTCGGATAAAAGGTTCTTTTGTGTATTCGATCAAGGCGGGGTCCGGGTACAGGGCCGGATTATCGATGACCACCACGGTTTTGTCCTGCATGCCCAGTTCATACTGAACCGACGGGGCCGTAAGAATCAGGGACAGGCCATATTCCCGTTCAAGGCGCTCCTGAACCACCTCAAGATGCAGCAGCCCTAAAAAACCGCATCGGAACCCGAACCCCAGGGCTGCCGAGGAATCTTTTTCATAGATGAGCGCGGCGTCATTGAGTTTGAGTTTTTCCAGAGACACGGTCAGATCTTCATAGGCGTCCGATGCCACCGGGTAAATCGACGAGAAAACAACCGGTTTGGCTTCCTTGAATCCGGCCAAGGGCGCATTGCAGACATTATTTTTCTGTGTAATGGTATCGCCGCAACGGGTATCGCTTACGGTTTTAATGCCGGCAATCATATAACCAACCTGCCCGGCCTGCAGGCTCTTGACCGGCACCCGCTCAATTCGGAAAAACCCCACTTCCTCCACCCGGTATTCGGCATTGTTGGACATGAAAACAATCCAGTCACCGGGTCTGATTTCACCCTGGAATACCCGAAAATGAACAACAGTGCCCCTGAAGGGATCGTAATGGCTGTCAAAAATCAGGGCTTTGAGGGGGGCCTGGCGATCTCCCGAAGGGGGCGGCAGACGGTGGACGACCGCTTCCAGCACATCCTGGATGCCGATTCCATCTTTGGCTGAGGTCTGGATGGCGTTTTCCGAATCCAGCCCCAAATCTTCCTCGATTTGAGATTTGACTCTTTCGATATCGGCGGAAGGCAGATCGATCTTGTTGATCACGGGAATAATCTCAAGATCATATTCCATGGCCAGGTAAAGATTCGCCAGGGTCTGGGCCTCCACGCCCTGACTGGCATCCACCAGCAAAAGCGCCCCTTCACATGAGGCCAGGGCACGGGAAACCTCATAGGTAAAATCCACATGGCCGGGGGTATCGATGAGGTTGAGGGCATACTGATTTCCGTCTTTGGCCGTATAGGGCAGACACACGGTCTGGCTTTTGATGGTAATACCGCGCTCTCTTTCAATATCCATGGTATCTAAAATCTGATTTTTAAAATCCCGGTCTGCCACCACATCCGTGAACTGGATCAAACGGTCGGACAAGGTTGATTTGCCATGATCGATATGGGCAATAATGCTGAAATTACGAATATTTTTCATTTTTACGACAACCTGTCTCTAAGATGATAGCCGAGTCCACGCCCCGTACACGATACATGGGCAAAACAGCGGTCCTTTTGCCCAGTTTTTATACTTTATAAAACTACAAAGACTACAACAATTCCCGCTAATCACCTTGTCAATTATTTTTTGCCATATATGGAATAAAA
>CAZFXX010000164.1:0-7309 GCA_964522985.1 uncultured Desulfobacteraceae bacterium | reverse complement strand
CGTACATTAAAATGTTCTGGTGATCACTCATGGGAAGGGCATGACCGGCGCTTGGCTTGCCCCAGCTGGCACTGATACCGGCCCCATCATCTGTGACAATGACTTCCATGCCCGGCTCCACAGAAACGGTTTTGCCGGGCTGGCGGAAAATATCCACCATATGGTTGATTTCCGCCTCGGTAAGCCCGTCTATTTTCCCTTTACGTGCGGCATCTTCACTGCCGGTAACAATATCTTTACGCAGTTCATCTTCTGTGAGTCTGATTTTACAACCATCACCGCTGCTTGTTGTCACTTCCCTCATTTTTACCTCCTGTAATCATGAAAATTCAATATCCGATACCCCGGCAGCCTGAATCAAGGTATGATGAATTTGTAAAAAACATTTGAGATGGTTAAGCAAAAGTCTCCATCAAAGGATCACGCCGAGTTCTTTTTCCGTTTCGTAAATAATTTCATCAATTTCTTTTTGAGCCTGCCCGCCGATGGGAGGCGGTTGATAATTTTCCACAATATCTCTGGCCTTATCTAAAGCCCTTTCATAAACATCGGTTCCGCCTTTTACCATCCACTGGTCATAATTCTCGCGGTTCATCAGTTCAGGTGCCATGAAATCGCCACAATGGTGAAAGGTCGTCGGGTGTGCCAGATGATTCCCCGTGTGACCGATCTCCTTGATAAGCCCTACGGAAAGGGTTTCATCATTGACCTCAAAACCTTTTACAACATATTTGATGGCCTGGTTAATCTCATCATCCATGATCATTTTGCCGTAGTCCAGGGTCATTCCGCTGTCTACCATTCCGGTTCCATATATCAGATTGGCACCTGCCAATGCGGGTGGAAGCGCTGAAAGCAGAGATTCGTAACCAGCCTGGGCATCACACAATTTACTGTCAACCTATCCGCCGGAAACCCTTACCGGTATATTGTAAAATCGACCCATTTTGGCCAATGCGGCATTCAGCACGGTACCTTCCGGTGATCCCACCGCAGCCGTTGCATAACGCATGTCAAGAGAAGTGGTAGAGCTTGAGTATATCATGGGTGCCCCGGGCTTTAACAATTGCCCCAGAGCCAGACCGCTTAAGACTTCCGCATTGTGCTGAACCACTGTTCCGGCCAAATGGATGGGAGACGTTCCTCCGGCCAAACACATGGAAAGCACGCTGGTGGTGAAACCATGCTCCACTGCAGCCATCAGGACTTCACTGCACTCATCAACCAGTTGTAACGGGCTTACCACGCAAACCCCGGTAAAAAAGAAGGGTCGCCGTCGAAATTGTGTTTTCCCGACAACCGCTTCACCTAATAGGGCCATTTTGGGGATTAAATTAGCTGTAGGCGGTACGGCTTCCACCGGCTTGGTGGTATTGGCCAGCATGGCTGCCGTGGCATGTAGGGTTTCGGTCACCGGCGATTTATCCGTACAGCTCAATACCGTGATTAGAATCTCAATACTGTTTAACTTGTCCAGAAGACGAGTGGCCTGGCCAACATCTTCTTTAACGGATTTTCTACGTTTTCCGGTATACAGATCATTGATATATACGGTGGTTCCAAAATTGACAAATCCCAGACTGTCCCCTCCCATGTGATAGTCTCCGGAAGGATCACGACCGGGAATGCAGATCTTTGAGGGGATTGTGGCAAGGGCCTTTTCAATCAGATGAGGGGGTAAGCAGACCCTGTTTTTGGCCTTGTCAATCCTGGCGCCATGGCCGGCAAAAATAGCCTGGGCCTTTGAACTGGTAACAATAACACCGGTTTTATCCAGCACTTCCAGGCTGGCCTCATGGATCCTGGTGCAATGCTCGTGACTGAGACCCTGCAGGCCCAATGCACCCGAAGGTCTTATGGTAATATTTGATTTGTCTGCAGCAATGGCTGCCTGCTCGGTATTCATATTTTTCTCCTTTTTTTGACAAATACGCATAAATCCGGATATCAACAAAGCCATGGTGACGGCATCAGAGATTGATGCTTCAGCATTTCAAGAGCGCTTTTATTGCCGACTGTCCGATCCGGTCAAGTTCCTTTTGCAGTGATTTCTCCAGGGGGGGCACCTTGTGCCGTTCAAGCAAATGGGTTACTTTGTCCTGGGCTTCACCGGCCAGAGATTTGGGGTCTTCACGCCAGCGATCAAAAGGCCGATACGGCATGGTACCGGGAACAAATTGCGCCTCTTTTCGCAAAAATTTCATGGTATGGGGATCCATGAGATAGTGGCCGCTACCCGAGGCAACCCGTTTAACGGCATCCAGTGCAAAGGCATCGGGTTCATCACAAAAGCCCGCCAGCAAACGGCGGGTATGGGCCCAGATATCGTCGCCGATGACCAACCCCTGTTTACTCAGCGCCATGGACATATCGGCACACCCCGTGGACGCATTTTCAAAGGCCCCTGCCAGCGCAAAAAGACTGACCGAGGCCCCATTGCCGTAAAGCATATCGTCAAGTCTTGCCCCTGTGGCTTCAAAGGAAGACGGCGCTGCCGGCAGCTGATAATAGCGTGCCATTTGGATAAGCCCCAGGGAGCAGAGAACAATTTCCGGGCTCATGAATATATTGCCTCCTGTGCATTTATCCATGGCCTGAATGAAAAAATAGTACCAGGTGGGCGTACCGGGACACAGATAGTGAATCAGCACAGCACTTCCAATGGCCGCGGCATTGGCCTGGACCATGGTGCCGGCAATCGTTGTCGGTGCATTGGCACCCATCATCGGCACGATGGGCACCTTGACCGGGATATTGTAGCGCCCATAGGCCAGAAGACGCTCTATCTCATCATATGGAAAAATAAACCTATCCAGAATAGTAACAATTCCGTGACATATGGGGCGCTTTGCCAGGGCTTTTCCGGAACCCGCCACCGCCAGCATCATTTCAATCTGATAGGTTAAATTTTCAGAACTGCTGACCAGCGCCCAGATATGCTTGCGTCCCGATTCCAGCATCGCTTTGAGTACTTGAATATCATAAACGGGCAAGGGGGCATCACAGGGGGTCTGAGTTGCCGTAAAAGCAGTGTTTTCCAATCCATCCACAATGTGTGCAATTTCCCGACAGTCCTGTAGCGTTATGCCCCGGACTTCATTTTTTGTAAGGTCCAACAGGTTAACGGCTCCGGCGGTAGAACGGCATATGGGGGGCGCATCATGGGCTACCATAAAATCAAACTGCACTTCCCGGCCCGCACAAAGAAATTTTTTGGGTATTGCAGTCAGCGCCTGCTCCACCACGCCCGGCTTAAAAAAAGCCCGTTGAGCCGAAAAATCAACCTTGGCGCCTGCTTCCGCCAGGTGTTCCAGTGCTTTACGGTGCTGAATTACCATGCCGGTATTTTGCAGGATATCCAGTGTATGCGCATGTATGATCTGCACCTGTTTATCACTTAAAACCTGGTAAGTTGGTATAGACAATCCCGTTCTCCCATCATTTTTCGATTTTGTCGTTCAAACCGGAAGGTGTAAAATTTTTTCCAATGCCCGGCCAGTCCCTTCCTTTTTAATTCACACGGTATACAGATTCCAAGGCGCACGCAATATAGTCTTGAAATTTGTCGGGTTCAATTTCCCGTTGCTGGCGGGGATAGAAGTCGACCATTTAGGTATACGATAATTGTATTCAAGTCAATATTTTTTTATTTCCCTTTATGATAAGTTATTAAGGGGCGCAAACAAAGATACACATACGGATTTGACTTGTATGTTGACTTGGAAACAAAATATCGGTATTTTTTAGATGATATGCGGGTTGTAAAAATCTTTTAAAACCCCAAAACACAGTCATTACTAAATTGGAGAAAAATGTCGACGGAAGAAGAAATATATCAAAAATTGAAAAATGCCATCATTAAAAGATATATAAAGAGCGGCAACAAGCTGGTGGAAGAAACGATTGCCCAAAAGCTTGGTGTCAGCAGAACCCCTGTAAGGGCGGCCATGCGGCGTCTGGCAAATGACGGATTACTGACCATTATGCCCAAGAGGGGGGCCGTTGTCATCAGCCCCACCATTGCCGAGATCGAACAGACCTATGAAGTCAGAATAGAAATGGAAAAAATGGCCGTCAGGAAGGCAGCAGAAAATATTACGGAAAAACAGTTAAAAAAACTGGATGAAATCATCCAAAAAGAAATAGAAATCTTTAAGGCCGATAACATAGAGGATTACAACGAAAATAACGAAGCCTTCCATCTGCTCATTGCAGAGGCTTCCGGAAACAAAGTGCTCTACCGGTATATAGATCAATTATTGGAAAAAATGAAAATATATCTTATCCTTTATGATCCCTTTTTCAAGCTGAAGCGTCATTTTATTTCATCCGAACACCGCCCCATTGTGGAAGCCTTGGAAGAAAAAAACGCCGAACGGGCTGTCCTGGAAATGGAAGAACACTTAACTGCCGCCTTCGAACAGCTCGATACCAGCGAGGTGCTCCCGCCTGATTATTTTTCATTGTAAAAAAGGCATAACATTCTGTTAATACGACAAAATAAAGTATACGTACGGGGACTATATGTTGAATCCATATTTAAACGGATCATTTTCATCCACAACAAATTGCTGAAATCCTGTAATAAAGGCACTCCCGGTTATTTCCGGAATAATGGCATCCTTTCCATTTACAGTAGTTTCTTTGACAATCCTTCCCACAAATTCCGATCCGAAAATGCTTTGGTAAACATACGGTTCCCCAATTTTCAGCCTTCCTTTATGATGGAGCAGCGCCATCTTTGCGCTGGTGCCGGTACCACAGGGGGACCGATCGATCTGCCCACGACCGAATACCACAATATTACGAGGGGGATTGCCGTCTTCATAAATTTCCACCAGGGCAACCTCGTCAGATGCTTTTGTACCGGGATGCACACCTTTGAAGGTTTGGTTGACCTGATCTCTGATCTCCAGGGCCAGCCGTTTTAAGGATTCAATGTTGGCATGTTCGACCCGAAGCCCCAGTTTTTTAACATCCACAAGGGCAAAAAAATTGCCGCCATAGACAATATCCACCGTTATCGGTCCGATGGTTTCAAGAAAGGCTTCAGTGGATGATTCAAAAAATGATGGCCGGTTGCGAATGGTGACTGTCGCCACCCGGCCATCTTCCATCTCGGCACGGGCATGAATCAATCCGGCCGGCGTATCAAGAGCGATGTGCCGGGTAATTTTCTCTTCTTTCCGTTCACGGGGAATTATTCCGGTTTCAAGGAGAACCGTTGCCGCACCAATGCTCCCATGCCCGCACATGTCCAGGTACCCGCCCCCGTCCATAAAAATCACACCGGCATGGGCCTTGTCAGATACCGGTTCGGTAAGGATCGCGCCAAACATATCCTGATGGCCACGGGGTTCCAGCATCAGCATCCGTCGAATGTGATCCCGATGTTCGGAAAGCCATTTTTTTTTGTCATGCATTCGCGTTCCGGGGATGTGGCCGATGCCGGCTGTTACAACCCGGGTAGGCTCGCCCATGGTATGGGTGTCCACCGCAGTAATGATATGAGAAAAATTCATGTATCAAATTCCTTTATAATGAATGCGCGTGAGAAACGACCCTAGTGCCCAGCCTTATATCCTGTATTAAAAAAACTTTCGGAAGCCACATCACCGCCTGAGGCACATACGTCAAAAACATAAGCCGGGAATAAGCGAGTTCTCTGACACCGATTCACGAGACATTGCACGCCTGGTCTTCACTACCACTTTTCTTCGACCCCATGACCGACACTCACCTATGGAAACACTGTACTTTTCAGATATTGTTTTGGCAAGTATTTTAATATCTATTCGTTAACACTTCGTAAAATCCACAGTTCTTTAAAGTTTGTTTTAAAAATCTTGAAATTATTTTTAAACAATCGTAAAATTATTTTCAAATTTAATTCTGTATTTTTGACCGTCAAGCCGGAATTTTATAAATTTTTTTCAATTTAAGGCGGTTCAATCCAACCTTGTTTTCAACCATGGGTTTGGTATGCCTGTCGCGAATATAAAACTAACCATCAATAATTTTTTAAAAAGGAATTGTTTTATGACACAAGAATTGCTTTACTTAAGTTATAAAGATGTCGCAGCCGTCGGTCTTCCCATGGCCGATATTATTGAGGTCGTTGAAAAAGGATTTAAGGAAATGGGCAGGGGGCGGGTTGAAATGCCCCCCAAACCAGGGATACATCCAGGGGAGGGTGATAATTTTATTCATGCCATGCCGGCTTATATTCCGGCCATGAACTCCGCCGGGGTCAAATGGGTAAGCGGGTATCCCGGCAACCCCGGGAAAGGGCTGCCTTATATCAACGGGCTCCTGATTTATAACGATACTGAAACCGGGCTGCCGCTAGCGGTCATGGACTGTGCCTGGATTACGGCCATGAGAACCGGTGCCGCCTCTTCCGTTTCCGCCAGATATCTTGCCCGGCCGGAGTCTTCCGTTATCGGTATTCTGGCCTGCGGTGTCCAGGGCCATACAAACCTGGAAGCTATGAATGTCTTGTTTCCGTTAAAAAAAGTCTATGCCTTTGACACGGTGCCTGAACAGGCCAAAACCCTTGCCGAATACGGACAAAATACCCTTGGTCTTACGGTTGAAATTGTGTCGGATCCGCGTAAAGCCGTAACCGGATGTGATATCGTGGTTACCTCGGGTCCGATCCTGCAAAAACCACATGAAACCATCCGGTCGGGATGGGTGGATGAAGGCACCTTTGTTTCCTGTGTGGATTTTGATTCCTTTTTTTCCCGCAAGGCCTTAAATGAAGCAGACAAGTGGACCACGGACAACCTGGCCCAGTATAATCATTACAAGGACAGTGTCGGTTTTTTTCAAAACTGCCCGGATGTATATGCGGAACTAGGAGAGCTGGTCACCGGTAAAAAGAAAGGCAGACAAACCAGCCGGGAAAGAACCTTTGCCGCCAACCTTGGGGTTGCTATAGAAGATATGGCGGTCTGTCCCTCGATTTACAACCTGGCCAAGGAAAAAAATATCGGCACATGGCTGCCTCTTTAATATTTATGGCGTCGTAAAAAGTCTCCATCTGATATACTTTTTACGAGAGTATCAATATTCACGACAACCTGTTGGATAAGGAGGATGGATCATGGAGCGACAGCTTCGGGAACCGACCCTTGCAAAAATGAAGAGGCGCCTTGAACCATTGTCGGATGAAATCATAAAAAACTTGGATCGCATGCAGGCGGCATGTAAATAAAAGGAGGTAATCATGCACTATCAAAACCGTGATACCAGACCTCGTGACTATCATAAAGGCTTATACAACCCTTTAGCACTAATATCAGCA
>CAZFXX010000163.1:0-7330 GCA_964522985.1 uncultured Desulfobacteraceae bacterium | reverse complement strand
TTATTCCATATATGGCAAAAAATAATTGACAAGGTGATTAGCGGGAATTGTTGAATGATCAGCAACATAAGCCGGCCCAGGAGCCAGTAGATGGGAAAAACAAACAGAACAATGGCCGCCAGAAAGGTGATGGCCTTCCCCATCCCTGTCAGGGGTCCGGGGATGGGGCTGAAGACTTTGGGCATACCCCAGAAAAAAATACACTTTACGGTCTTATCGGTGCCGGTATAATGAGGGCAGTGGGTGCAGTAAAACCGATAAATAATAACAATGACGGCCAGCCCTATAACAATATAGACCACCAGCATAAAAACGGAGCTCTTTGCTATGGCCAGGCAGCTCACCAGAAAAGGAATTGTACCCGTCATAATGGTGTAGAAAAAATCCAGAAACGTGTATTTTTGCTTTAGAGGGGATTGGTCGGAGGTCATTTTTGTCTTGCTCCTTTCCTATTTTTACCGCACCGGGCTGCAACTGGATGCGGCATGGATTTTATTGTTTTCCGGCAGGTTTTTGCTTCATGCCGACCACTTTTTCCACTATGGTTTAATCCTGGCCTGCCCGGGGCGCCATGCGATGATCGTTGAAAGGCGTAGCGCTCCATATGATGAATGGCCTTCTACCACTTATAGCGGGTTACGATTTTTCAGCCGTGCCTTTAGCCGGGGGAATATATTCATATCGGTATGCGGCAAAAAAAGCGCGGCCACATAATGGTCCATGTACGATGGGGTTTCCGACAATTCAAAATTAGTCATTCTCTGGATGACAGCCGCCACATCCAGGCGGATGCGGTTGGTCAGTGCGCTCATGCGTGCCCCCATCAAGGAACTGTTACCGACAAAGGTGACCCGCTCCGGATCGATTTCAGGCAACAACCCGATGGTCATGGCTTTTTCCAGATCAATATAGCTGCCGAACCCCCCGGCGAGGATAATCCGTTCGATCATGCTGATATCCAGCCCCACTTCACTGAGCAGCGTCTGACAGCCGCTGTAGATTGCCGCCTTGGCCCGCATCAGGTTTTCAATATCGATCTCGGTGAGTACAATATCCCGATCGATCTGGGTATCTGCCTGCCAGGCCACGACATACTCCCACACCCCTTCATTTTCACGAATCCGCGGAGTACCCAAGTCACGGTTGTACTTGCCCTGGCTGTCCACGATACCCATCTCGAACATGGTAGCAACCATGATGATCAGGCCCGAACCGCAGATGCCCTTGGGCCGGACGCTGCCGATGGTGATATTCATGGGTTCAAAAGTGTGCGAATGCATCGAAAAATCTTCAATGGCCCCTCTGGTCGCCCGCATCCCGAACTGCACACCGCCCCCTTCAAAAGCCGGGCCGGCTGAACAGGCCGCACAGGCCAGCCAGTCCTTGTTGCCGATGACGATCTCGGCATTTGTACCAATATCCATAAACAGGGTCAATTCCTCGGCACGGTAGATTCCGGATCCCATCACGCCGGCCACGATATCACCGCCCACATAGCTTGAAATCTGAGGATAGACAAGCGCTTCCACATGTTCACCGAGATCCAGTCCCAGGCTCACCGCGTTGATCGGCGGATAAAGCGTCGCCGCCGGCACATAGGGCGATCGCCGGATGTAGCGGGGCTCCACTTTAAGGAACAACTGGGTCATGGTGGTGTTGCCGGCCAGCGTAATGGATGAGATCTCATCCCGCCCGACTTTTGCCCGCCGGATAATTTTACCGATAATCCGGTTTATGGTCTCGAGCACAACAGCATTGAGTTTCTCAAGCCCCCCGGGGGTTTCGGTAAACACAATGCGGGTGATGACATCCTCCCCGTAACTGATCTGGCCGTTGAAATCCGCGGCTTCGGCCAGTACCTTGCCGCTTTTCAGGTCAATCACTTCGCCGTAAATCGTTGTGGTGCCGATATCCAAAGCAATGGCAAAATTCCGATTACTCGTATCTCCGGGTTCAATATTGATAATTTTGGATTTGCGGCCCGGCTGGACCGGCCGGGCCAGGGTGACCGTCACCCGGAAATGATCGGTCCGTAATGTGCCGGGGAGTTTGCGAATCATCGGCAGGCTCACCACCAGGCGATGCTCATCGTGGTGCAGCTTTAAAAAACTCACCAGACGGGTGGTATCCGGCATGTTGTCCGGGGTCGTGGGCTCGGGAAGATCCAGATATCGTTTTTCCACCGGCGGCAGAAACAGCCCCTGCTCCTTGAGTGCTCCAAAATCAGGCTGCACGATGCCGGCTTTCTTTCGGACGGAGAACTGCAGCTTCAGAACACTTGCATCCACCTCTGATTCAACGGGGACACGCACGGTCACATCGCCGCAGACCACCGACCGGCAGGCCAGACGGTATCCCTTTTCAAGATCCTCCCGACTCAATTTTTCAGTGATGCCGCCTTCTACGCTGCCGGATTCGATGATAACGCGGCATTTTCCGCACACGCCTTCACCACCGCATGAGGCATTGATATGCACCCCGGCTTCCATGGCTGCACGAAGCAGGGTTTCCCCCTCCCGCACCGCAACCTCCCGGTTATGCGGCATGAATACGACCTTAAAAGTTGTCATTTTATAATCCTTTCATCACGGCTGCCGCCCCTCCAAGGACAGACGACTTCACGGCCACGACCACAACAACGGCATGAGTGCTGCTATCACCTTTAATTACAGGTCCAGAACAAATTCAGATACGGCAAGCGGCCGCCACCAGGTGGGCCTCATGGGACAGACTGCCGGCCTTGGGGGGCATAAAATCGTGGTTGCCCTCTTCCATCCGGATAACCCTGGCGGCCCTGGGTAAATCATCGCCGTTCACATCTTCCCGGCGATCGAAAGGATCCCGAGTTCCTTGGACAATCAGGGTGGACACCTTGATCTTAGCAAAATGCGCGGTTCGAAGCACGTCCGGCTTGCCGGGCGGATAAAAAGGATAGCCCAGACAAACCAGGCCGGATACCGCAATTTCGATTAACTGTTCGCGCGATATTTAAGCTGCACACCTTTTAAAAATTTGCGCAAAATCTGCTCTCTACAGTCCCGGTAGTTTTTGTGACCCGGTTTACGAAAAAACGCGCTTAATTCGTGTTCGCTCATGCACAGATCAGCCAGGTCCATAATCTCCAATATATCTTCGGATTTCAGGTTTAAGGCGATTTTTAATTTCCAGAAAATAATGTTGTTCGTTAAGCGCTGCTCCGGCTCGGGTTGTGGCCCTTCCCTTTTACCGCGTTTATCGTTGATCAAACCATTTAAAAAGATTGCCAGCTGAGTGTCGCTGCATTTCTGATACGCAGGATCATCATCTTTTTTTAGCCAGTCGCTGATTTGTTCCCGAGTCACCTGATGACCCGCCAAACCAAAGACGGCAATCATTTTTGAATCGCCAAAATCGAAGGTATAGCGAAGACGGCGCAAGATATCGTTATTCGTCATAAACATGTCCTATTCTGAACTGCAGTTGCGTCACAACGACTCACTGGGTAGATGTCGTCTTATTAATCTGGCAATTAAATAGCCAACAATTTTGCAGCACAAGTAATCTTCTTCCCGCCGTCAAGGGCGCGGATTGCCGATTCGTCTCATCACCGCTTGGGATCCCAGCGTCAGGAATATACTTTGAACGTATCCCTGACAAGCGTTCTGAAGCCTCTTTAACCTTTGCGATATCCTGATCATCCGGTTCTTTAAAAAACCTGCCCTTATGCGAAGGTTTGCATTCAGGACAGTGATATTCCATTGCAAAAAGGCGGTGCATCGGCGCTCCAGAATTTGGATTGGGGAAATGGTTGTCAGCGCCGCATTCAGGGCATTTGCAGTGGCCTCTTTTGGCGAAAGCGTCTATTCTCAGTTCAAAAGAACAATGACTGCACCGACCGGGCTTTTTTCGATCTTTGGTCTCGGTCAATTCTCCACAAACCGGACACACAAAGACGTTTTGGGGATGTCGGGAATCCGTTGACAGCAGATAGCCGGGGAAAGGATCAATATCCTTTCCGCATTTTTCACATGGCATTACCTTCACCCAGAGGAAGTATTTTACATGGGCATTCCGTGATCCGCAAAAAGTACATTGGGTTCGATAAAGGCGCCCTATTTCCTTTTCAAGGGTCGAGCGCAACAACATGGCAGCTTCCGAATAACCATCCAGGTTAAGATGTTCAATTTCCTGTTTGACAATCCAATAAGACATGGGATTGATGTCAAATCCAGTCACATTGCACCCTACACGATTTGCCTCTAGAATCGGCGTTCCCCCACCCATAAAAGGATCAGCAATATGGCGGCCTGAAAAATCGTTCGCCTTGTAATACACCTCCCTAAGCGGTTCTTTAGAAAACTCAGATAAAAGCAGTCCCCGAAACAGACTTCCCGGACGCCTGGCAAACCATTTATGGACAGCAATAATCGGGCGGTAGTTCTGCTGAATCTGTTTCTCACGCAAGGCAAGATCCGCAATAAACGATATTTCAAAATCTTTTTCAATCATCAGGTGATATTTTTACCTTTTAATCCATACGGTTAAATCAACGACGCTGCTTTTTGCGCCCACTGATTTTATTTGTGTCTGCCCTGCACAGGCGGGATAAACAATACTGGAAAATAAACTAAAGGTAAAGATCAAAAAAGATGGATACCCATTTTCTGTCAAGGATGAAACCCTGTGTGTGCCAAAAAAGCCACGGCCTTCTTTGCGAAAGAGTCGAACTGAGATACGACTTCATCCGGCCGGAAAAGAAGGCCTATCCCGTCACCGTTCTGTGCAAGGTGATGGAAGTCAGCCGGAGCGAATTTTACAATTATCTCGATGGCCTCAAAGGATTTGACGATCATGGCAAGGTGGCATTAAAAGCCCAGGTTTTGGCCATATTCAAAGAACATCGGGGCCAGTATGGTTCCCGTCGCACTGTTAAACAGTTAAAAAAAGAAGGGCACCAGATTGGCAGATACAGGGTGCGCTGTTTAATGCGAGCACTTGGTTTGAAAGCCAAAACCTCAAAACGATACAAGGTCACGACAGATAGCCGGCATTCGTTTCCAGTAGCACCTAACCTTTTGAACCGCAAATTCGATGTCGATGAACCGAATAGATTCTGAACAGCGGACATCACCTATAATTACATCTCCTATTATAACTCCACTCGACTGCATTCGACCCTGGGTTATAAATTCCCATTTGATTATGAGAAAGAACTTTGCCGCAAAGCGGCTTAATAAAAAATGTCCGTTTTTACTTGACCACTATAATAAAAAAACCACATACCATCATGTGTTATCCAGCATTTATTTAGAAGATTAATTGTTTCTTTTTGAGAGATATCTTCAGTCACCCGCATGCCACCTCCTTTTAATCGTATCTGCCGTATTATATCCAGCACACCGTTTGTAATAAGCTGATTTCACATTAATTATTCTTTTATGATATCTATAACTCTTTTATCTAAGCAGGACCGTAGAAACGTATTCATCTGTTTCTGATCACCCGTTTCATAAAAAGCGAGCATCAATTGATTAAACGCCAGTTGGCGTTTCGCCGGAAGGTTAATCGCCGGATATCCGCAACTTAACAGAAACCCGTTCATGATAAAGCGCCCCATGCGCTTGTTGACATCATAAAAAAATTGACATCTTGCCATTGTAAGAAAAAAATGGATCGCACAATCATAAATGTCTGATATCTCAGATGCGGCGTCCACCATTTTTGCAAACAACTTCGGCAACAAATCTGCCCGTGGCGGCATATAGTCTGTTCCTGCAATAGTAACCCCGCCGGATCTAAACTTTCCCCACTCCAAGGCTTCGTCTTTGGCTGCTATTGCATAAAGCGCGCAGACGCTTTCAAGAGTGATCTCAAACTGATTTTTCTCTATTAACGCAAATATCGTCCGCCATGTATCGGCTTGATTCAGCGCTATTTTCTGGTCGGTAACTTTATGTCCGCCAACTGTAATGCCGTCCAATAATGTTTGAATTTCCGGCAGGGTAAAATTAATCCCCTCCAAGTTCACTGCATCACATACAAATTCAGCCAATTGCCGCTTGGCAAGCATTATTGCTTTGGCTTTATTGGGTTTCATGTTCCATTGGGTTTCTTTCATTATACCACCAATTTATTTGTCATAAACTTTAAACGTCTATTTTTACTATAAAAAATTTCCTGCCCACTTGATCGTTAAAATCTGCTTCTACTAATTGCAGGCCAATTTTTTTCCCTAAAAGGAAGAATCTTTGGTAGGCTTCTTTATCAAAAGCATATTTACCCCCCAATTTCATACCTTTGATAATATCACTAAATCGCACTTTACGTATGGTGAAAACTGAAGGATCATCCACTTCAAGCTCAATTAAATAACGCCCCATGTCATTTTTAGATCCAGCTATAAGACACGCATCTACATCAGTACAAATAACTTTAATTTTCGTTTCACTTGCAATGTATCCAATAACTTTCAAGTCAAATGCACTCATTTTATCCTTCTATATTGTATTGTGGTTTATAACAATCAATCTCAATGGATTTCACAGAGCACAGCGGATCGAAATTCCTGTGCAGTACCTTGTCAGCCCATTGCCCTTTCATTTTGCTGATACTTTTTAAAATTTTCAGCCTGCTCGAAAATTTCTTTATACACTTCATCCCGATCCACCGGTGGATAGTCGTTCTCTGCCAGGAGAATAATCAGATCCGCCTTCAGCTCGGCTTTGATGTCATCCCGCCGGCTCCAATCGGTGTATCTGGCCTTGTCATCGACCACCGTTTTGACTTCTTTGGCTAAATACAGGAGCTTGTCTTCCGGGTACTCAAAATCATACTTGTGCGCCAGGGCCTTCAGGATGTCATAAAACGCCTTTTCCTCAAAATCGATCCCCATGTCGGCAAAAGACGCTTTTTCCTTTTTTAGTGCAGAGATCAGGTCGTAAATTTCATTGGTGAAATCCTCCAGTACTTCGCTTACCAGAACGTCCTGCTCCTTGCGCTCGTTATACCGCTCCACCAGGGCTTTGAATTTTTTGGAAAAATCGAGCCCCTTGATTTTGTTGATCCGTTTAAAATCGTCAATGGCCTTGGCCAGAAGCTGTTGCAGGATCTTGATCTTGGTATTGGGCAGCTTGATTTTCTCAATCTTGGCCAAGTAATCCGCATCAAAGAGGTCAATCTCCTTGCCATGGGCCTTGCCCAACTTAAAAATCTCTTCCACGCCGTCGCTGGCCAGGGCCTCCTTGATCATCTCCCGCACTTTGGCATTCATCTGGGCGGTGTCGGGCGCATCTCCCCTGGTCAGCTTGAAAACAATGGAACGCACCGCCAGATAAAAGTGGACATGGTCCCG
>CAZFXX010000162.1:0-7342 GCA_964522985.1 uncultured Desulfobacteraceae bacterium | reverse complement strand
CGCATCTCACCGATCATAATCACATCCGGGTCGGCTCTTAAAAAAGCCCGCATCACCCTGGCGAAATCAAGACCGATCTTAGGCTTGACTTCAACCTGGCGCAGTCCTATCTGGGAGATCTCCACCGGATCTTCCGCCGTCCATATTTTAACACCGGGTTTATTGATATATCCCAGGGCCGCATGCAGGGTTGTGGTCTTGCCCGACCCGGTGGGCCCCACGGCCAGTATCAAACCGTAGGGCCGGGAAATAACCTTCTCCAGAACATCGTAATTCCTTTTGCTCAGACCCATGGAGGACAGTTTCATGGCACCGGCTTTTGCCAGAATTCTTAAAACAACATCTTCAAACCCGCCGGCAGTGGGAAGGGTCGCCATCCGCAACTCAAACGGCGGGATTCCCTTGCGATGAAACTTTATTTTGCCATCCTGGGGTAACCGCCTTTCGGCAATATCCAGATTAGCCATAATCTTCAGCCTTGAGACGATACCCCGGGCCATTGAAATAGGCACACTGACATATTCCTGACAAACCCCGTCCAGCCGAAACCGGATAGCCGTCCTTCTGGATACCGGCGAAGGTTCGATATGAATGTCCGATACATTTTCACGAAAAGCCCTGGCCAGTACCTGATCTACCAGCTTGACCACCTGGCTGGCCGATTCATCCAGGGCCTCGATTTCCTCTTCGAGGTCCTCTTCTTCATCAAAGGATATGTCCAGCAGAAAGTCCTGATCTTTAATGCTGTCCTCGACAGTTGTCTCTTCCTGTTTTTTAAAAAAATAGCGGATATATTTTTTCACATCCTCCTTAATGCCGACATGCAGGGTGATGTTGTGTGATTTTATCAGGGCCTTGATATGATCGGTCTTCCGTATATCTCTGGGATCGTCCAACAAAATATCGATCCCGTCTTTGGTCCAGTTGATGGGCACCCAAAGATCGTGCATCAAAAAAGACTGCTTCAGGTGATGAATCAACTCAATCGGCACGGTAATTTCAGGGTCAAAGCTTTTGAACGGGCAGTCGTAATATCGAGAAAGGGATCGCCCTACATCCGCCAGTGTGACATCAAACTGATCGATCAACACCATCTCAACGCTCTTATCCAGTTTTTTGGATAAACCCAGGGCATCCTGCAACTGTTCGGCCGTCACCAGCTTCCGTTTAAGCAGGTCGTCATAACGGGACTTTGAAGAAACGCCTCTGGCAGCGGACGTATATTTAAGACGTATCTTTTCATCATCGGGGTTCATCTGCCGGGCCGATTTGAAAAATTCAAGTGCCTGGTCATTGCGCCTCTGTTTTTCCGCCTCCAGCCCCAATAGATAATAAATTCTGCCCTCTGCCCTGGTCCCGGCAATGTTCAGACTTTCCGCCAGTTTTTTCATACGCTCTGCGACCATTGGAATCGGGTGTAGTTTCAACAGGCACTGAGCAAACGACAGAACAGTCGAGATATCGTCATAGCCAGCGTCAAATGCCTTTTCATATTCACGGACAGCCTCCTTCATGAGCCCCAGTTCAAGGAAAGCAGCCGCCTTGTCGGACAGGAGGGAAAAATTTTTATCACTGCCAAGGGTTTGTTTGATGATCGAGATGTCATGGGGAGACAGATCAGAAATTTTTTCAATATCCTGAGAATCGATCTCTTTTTTCAATGCATTGATTCGAAGCTTGATTTTCTGTTGCTGCCTGTTTTCAGGTGGCGGCACCTCGATAAGGAGATGCTCATAGATCACAAGGGCTTCTTCGAGCAAGCCCATGGCGTAACAGGTTTCAGCTTCGTGAAGTTTCGACTCGAAAGGCTGGTCCATATCCGGCGCCAAGCTCATTTTCCCATCACCTTTGTCAACAACGGGTTAATTCATCGATCTCAAAAAATTTTGTAATATACCCTTTTATCATTATCGCGGTCTGATCGTCAATGGCGACCGCACCTTTGGCTTCATACACTGATGAAACAACAATTCCATCGGCAGGACCCCTTTCAAACAAATGCCCAACCGCAACCTGACCGTATTTGAAACTTGGAACCTGCCCTAGAGCATTGCACTTCGCAGAGATCCCATGGTAATTGATACAATTTTCTTTAATGCCTCAGATACATTGATGCCCTTCAGTGCGCTGGTTTCAAACCATGGGGCCTTGAGCTGACTGTTCAGGTCGCAGTTGAGATCGTCCGCACAGGTAAGCGGAATCGTCTGATCGCTCAAATCGATCTTATTATACTGCATGACCATTGGGATCGTAAAAAGATCTTTATTATGAATTTCAAGATTATCCTGAAGGTTCTGCAGGGAAATAATATTCTTCTCTCTTTGAACGGCCATGGCATCCGCCACAAATACAATGCCGTCAACACCCCTTAAAACCAGACGCCGGGTGGCATTGTACTTGACCTGTCCGGGAACCGTATAGAGCTGAATTTTAACATTATATCCATTGACCTTACCGATTTCGAACGGAATAAAATCAAAAAAAAGGGTGCGGTCTCCATGGGTTTTGATACTGACCAGTTCATCCTTAATTCGATCACAATAAGTCCGATGAACACACTCCAGACTGGTGGTTTTCCCGCCTCTGCCTGGGCCGTAGTAGACAATCTTTGCCACCACTTTTTTCGTTTTCAGGTTAACAACCGCCACTGTTTTCCTCACTATTGAACGGAATTTATCATAGCGGACCACTTAACCGCCGGCATATTTTCACTGTACCGCTGGTTCCATGGCCGACAGCATCTCTGCTTTACCATGCGTATCAATTAAAAAAACCCGGCCAGTTTACCGGCAATTTCATCCAAAAGCCGCTGAATCCGCCCCAGGGTGCAATCCCGGCCGGCCATAATTCCGAGATAAACATCTGCCGCCATACAGCGACAGGCGACCCGGATCTTATCGGTTTGCACAATGACTTCCCGTATCGTGTCCCTCTGATTAATATTCTGTACCGGTTCAACCAGCGCGTCCATCATTTTGGCCATTTTTGCCGAAAAGACAGCGCCGTCCATGTCGACCGGGCTATAGCCGGCAATAAAAGTGCCGTCCATTTTCGCCATGCCGATGCTCAGGATATCGCCGGCCCTTTCCGCGGCTTCCCGGAACAAAGCCACCATCTCCCTGGACCTGTGCACGGTCTCACCGGCCCGAAAGGGTTCGGCCTTATTTTCAACATGGATATCCTCATGCCGGGAAATAGGTTTCGATGAGTGGTGCCGGTTGGTAAAAGAAGTAAAATCGGTCCCACATTTTTCCCGGGCTTCATCCCTGATCTTCGAAGCTTCCATTAAAATCGACATCAGCCCCGTGGGAATACGTTTTTTCATTCTTTTCCCGGGTAAATTTTTTAAATTCAACCGAGCATTGTCCCACGTCACCATTTCAACGGCAGCATCCCGCCCCTTGAGGTCACCGCAGACAGCATCATAGAGCTGACCCTGGTAGAAATAAAAAAAACCTTTTTGCCGCTGTTGATTTCTAACATCCAGCGAACATGTTTTTTCCTCCATCTCAATGAGCTGCAGAAAACTATCCACCGATATACCGCTAAGAGCGCCCTGTTGAGCAGCATACGCCAACCCCTCTTGCACCGTATGAACCAATTCGTTAAAATCGATGGGCTTTTTAAGTATTCGAAGAATCCCCATTGCTCCAAGCCGGGCATCAAGATCAGGTGTCCTGCAAGCGCTCATCACGGCCACCGGTATTTCTGGAAGCCGGCTGTTTATATACGCCAGCAATTCAAATCCATCCATTATCGGCGTTTTGATATCGGTTACCACAAAATCTATGGCAACGGATTCGAGAATCTGTACGGCAGCCTTTTTGTTTTCGGCTGTAAAAACCTTTATCGTATCCCGGAATTCAGCAAAACGCTCTTCGATACTGAGAAGCAGAGATAATTCATCATCAACTATTAAAATATTGTTTAGCATCGTTTCCCTTGGGAACTGAACCCGTTCACACCAAATCCCGACAAATTTAGGGGATACAGTTCTCTCAAGCACAAAAATAAATTTCGATAACGGCCACGCCCTGTCGGGCACAACGAGACATAAAAAATATGAGTAATGCGTCTTGAGTTGTGAGAGAAGCAAAACCGCCAATTAATTCCCTGCTCCTCAAAACTCATATCTCACTTCATTCATAGAAAGTGCGAAAGTCCGAACAGATCTGTTTCATATTGCCGAGTTTGCAAATCAGGCTTTCGAGCATAAATAAAAAACTACCAAAAAACAGATCAATTTAAAAGAACTATCTGTTATAATCACGAATTACGATCAAAAAACAGCCCGGTTACTCAAAAACCATCATGACCCTTGAATTCTTTCAGCGCCACTATACGCAGCCCCATTAAATGAATGCAAGGTACTTTTAATGGCTGCCTGTACGAAAAAAATACCTGGCAAAGCGCTTTGACTTGACTTTCAGGGACCGGTGCATGTAGGTTCATTAAAATTTTATAATCCCGGATGGTTCATCAGACACCACCGGGTGGTTACAGATGAGTCAGTTTCAAAATATTCAATTTTGTCCAAGGTCAAGAAATGCAAAATTTTTAACCGGAGGAACACATTGCGTATTTCGAGGATTAAAATTTGAGCCGGATGCAGAGATTGGGCAAAAGAAGGCGTTTCGAAATTGGCTCAGATGAATAAAGGATGTTCAAGAGAGGATACTATGAATTCTGATCATATTTCCAGGATAAGCGGGGAAATTGGTTGTCAAGCCGCCCAAGTGGAATCGGTGGCCCAATTATTGGAACAGGGCAGCACTATTCCTTTTATTGCCCGTTACAGAAAAGAGGTCACCGGCAGTCTGGACGAGGTCATCATCACTTCCATTCGGGACCGGCTCACCCAGATGGCGGAACTTGATTCCCGGTGCCGGGCCATCTTAAAATCACTGGACCAGCATGGCCATCTCACCGACGAACTCAAAAAACAGGTCATGGCCGCCGAAACCATGACGATCCTGGAAGATATTTATCTGCCATTTAAACCCAAACGCAGAACAAAAGCCACTATTGCCCGGGAAAAAGGGCTGGGGCCTTTAGCGGACATAATTTTGGATCAAAACGGAATTGACCCGATAGAGACCGCACAGACGTTTATCGATCCTGAAAAACAGGTGGAGACAGTCGACGATGCCCTTTCGGGAGCGCGTGATATTATCGCAGAAACCATAAACGAAGACCCCAGGGCCCGGGCCGCCATGCGGCAGTTGTTTGAAAAAAAAGCAGTGCTCCAAAGCATTGTTGCCACCGGCAAAAAAACCGATGGCGCCAAATACAAGGATTATTTTGACTGGCAAGAACCTGCGGTCAATGCCCCTTCCCATAGAATTCTGGCCATGCGCAGAGGGGAAAAAGAAAATATTTTAAATCTTTCCATCGCCCCTCCCCTTCCAGATGCCCTGGCACTTCTTGAAGGCCTGTTTGTCAAAAGCAATAATGACAATGGGGCCCAGGTACATCTGGCAATTACCGACTGCTATAAACGATTGCTTTCCAGATCAATGGAAACCGAAATACGGCTCTTTACCAAACAGAAGGCCGATATTAAAGCCATTCGCATCTTTGCGGAAAACCTGCGCCAGTTGCTTCTGGAACCGCCTCTGGGGTCCAAAAGGGTCCTGGGCATCGATCCGGGTTTCCGAACCGGATGCAAGGTGGTCTGCCTTGACCGACAGGGAAAGCTGCTGCACCACCGAACCATCTACCCGCACATGTCTGAAAAAAAAGACCTCGAGGCAGCCGAACAAATCATGCTTTTAACGACCCGCTTTGACATAGAAGCAATTGCCATTGGCAACGGTACGGCCGGCCGGGAAACCGAGTCCCTGATCAAAAACCTTAACCTGCCCGAACATATTCAAATCATTATGGTAAATGAAAGCGGAGCCTCTGTTTATTCCGCATCAGAAACGGCCCGAGCGGAATTTCCTGATCTGGACCTGACGATCCGCGGGGCGATTTCCATCGGCCGGCGCCTCATGGACCCTTTATCCGAACTGGTCAAGATTGATCCCAAATCCATCGGAGTGGGTCAGTACCAGCACGATGTGGATCAAATCGATTTAAAGCAGTCCCTGGATGATGTCGTCATCAGTTGCGTCAACGGAGTCGGCGTGGATCTCAATCGTGCCAGCGTACAACTACTTACCTATGTCTCGGGTCTGGGGCCCGTCCTGGCCGGAAATATCGTAGCCTTTCGTGATCAAAACGGCCCCTTTACCGACCGTGAGGAACTAAAAAAAATCCCCCGTCTGGGCCCAAAGGCGTTTGAGCAGTCCGCCGGTTTCCTCAGAATTCATGCCGGTGCCAATCCGCTTGACACCAGCGCGGTGCACCCGGAAAGTTATCCTGTCGTATATGACATGGCCCGGGATCTGAATTGCGATCTCGCCGCACTTATGACCGATGCCGGATTGCGCAGCAAGATCGATATTACCGGCTATGTGACCGATAAAATAGGTATTCCGACCCTTACGGACATCATGTCCGAACTGGCAAAACCCGGACGCGACCCCCGCCGGCAATTCGAAGCCTTTGCCTTTGAAAGCGGCATCGAAACAGTTTCAGATCTGCGAGTCGGGATGCAACTGCCGGGCATTGTGACCAATATCACGGCCTTTGGCGCTTTTGTGGATATCGGCGTGCATCAGGACGGTCTGGTGCATATCAGTAAAATGGCCGACCGGTTTGTCAAAGATCCCGCCAAAGTGGTCAAGGTGCGTCAGAAAGTCACTGTCCGGGTGGTTAACATCGACCAGCAACGTAATCGAATTGCGCTTTCCATGCAATCGGGTTCCGGCCCTGATAAACAAAAAGAAAAAGTAGCCCCCAAAAAATTGCCCGTCAAAAAAGCCAACCTGGTAAAAAATCGGCGTAACCGTCCGTTCCACAATCCCTTTGCGGATCTTTTGGGCGGAAAGGATAGTCAAAAATGAATAGTGAGAAGTGAAAAGTTGTGGAAGTCGCTTCGCTCCGCCTATGTATAGACCTCGTGACTATCATACAAATGGTGCAGCCTCTTTAGTCTTGATATCAAAGAAGTCGGAACTTTGTGGAGAAAAAACGTACAGCCGTTGCTCAACGGTTATATGAAATAATCGATAAAAACCACTTAATCGTATGAATAAGTGTCCAAAAAGACATCATAAATATGTCAAAAATCACGAGGTCTGTATGTAATTGAATATTGAATTTATTATATCGCTTTGATCCGTTGCAGCCCCTGTGCGAAGTCTGCTCAAGTTTGCATTTCAATATAATCGGCAAGATTCCTTGTCGAGTAGACCGGTTTCTTCAGGTAGCCATCTCGTAAATGTCTTAGACTACG
>CAZFXX010000161.1:0-7343 GCA_964522985.1 uncultured Desulfobacteraceae bacterium | reverse complement strand
CAGAGAGGGCCGGTCCCGGAAAATGCCGCAGTCCGGGCCTGTTTCAGGGGACATGCCGCGGATAAACAGGTAATAAACACCCCCGAAATGGATATTATAGTCATAGTCCGGCATTCGCCAGGCAAGATAGCGATGCAGGGCCGCCACATAGATATGATACTGTAAAAAATAGTGATGGCCGGCCATGGCATGGGTCAGCCGGTCTTTAGTATAGTCGGAAAAACGCTTTCCCAGAAAATTGGATTTATAATCCACCAGGTACCATCTGGCCCGGTATTCAAATATCAGGTCGATAAACCCTTTTAGATAACCCTTGAGGGGCGTAAAACCAAGCTTCCCGATCTGTTTTGGATATTTATCCGGGATTGCCGGGCTGCCATATTCGGAAAACAGGTCTGCCAGATGACCGGCGTTGACGGGCGCTTTTTCAGACGCACCCCCGGCCACCGGAAAGATAAATTCAAGCTCATTAAAGCGGTGATCACCGTCCACAGACCCCAGCTTCAGCCCCGGCAGGTCGTGATCCAGACAGGTATCCACTGTTTGCATTACTGCCGGGGTCGCAGTTTTCCATAGAGCCGGGTCAAAACCAAAGGTCTCGAGTTTTTGTGCCACTAAGTTTTTGACTGTCTCCGGATCCCGGCATGTAAAATCCAGGTCTTCATATACCCCGTGAAAAAAATTACCGGCCCTGACGCCGCGGCTGAATTCCGCCAACGGCACGATCTGATCTGTCGGCAGGGCCATATCAGCCGACACTTCTGCTCCAGCCAAAACAACCTCGCCGGCTGGATCATGATCACGCCCCTTATCTTCATCAGGGGTCAGGTCCTCTGAATCGGCAACCAGCTTTGAAAAACTCGCCAGATACCATCCTATGTGCAATCGCCGGCGATTTTGACGACATTCAAGCGGCTTACCCCCTGCCCTTTCCGGCAGATACGGTTTTGGCGTATCCGACAAAAGTGTCTCGACCTGTATACAACCGCCGGCTTCGACGGCAAGGCTTTTTAAATCCGCAAGAATCTGCTCATCGCTCAGGCTGCTGACATGAGCGGCAAGCATCTTAAAATCAACAATTTTGTCCGGATGATGCAACAGGTAGGCCATGGGGGATGTCTCGAAATCCCTGACAGCGCCCCAGACCACACGGCAGTGATGTTTAGCCCGGGTCAGGGTCACATATAGCAGTCTCAGATTTTCCGCCATCTCTTCCCGGCCGGCCAGGGCCAGGTTTTCACGGATCTGCGATGAGCCCATATCCAGCACGGGCCGACTGTTCGCAGGATCATGAAACCGGGCCGGGGCCTTTGAATCATTGTACAACCGCCCGTCCCAGAGAAACGGGGCATAGACCACCTTGTATTCCAGGCCCTTGCTCTTGTGGATGGTCACCATCTGGACGGCCGTGGCATCGCTTTCAAGCCTCATTTCAAACGTATCGGGCACCTGGTCTGACGCGGCCATTTGCATTTCAAACCACCGCAAAAGCCCGGGCATGCCCAGGTGCTGCTCAACAGCGGCCCCGTGCAGCAGCTCCACAAGGTGGTCAAAATTGGCCACCCGGCGCTCACCATCGGGCAGAGTGAGCAGCGACGCGATAACGGTGGAACTTTCCGGTTTGGGACGCAGAAAAAAAATCGTCTGCATCATCTGGATAAAACCGTGGCTCTGCCAGGTTGCATGCCAGGTCCGAAAACGCATGACCCAGTCTTCCCACTGGTTTTCATTTTCGAGAAACCCATGGATCTCATCGCCGGTGATTCCAAAGATGGCCGTGCACAGGGCAGCCCCCACCCGGTTGCCGCCGGCAGGGTCGGCAACCGCCGCCAGGACATGATACAGCTCCATGGCTTCGTGGGATAAAAAAACGCTTTCCCGGCTGGTAAGTACGCAGGGGACACGCAGCCGGGCAAGGGCCTGCTGCATCAGCCGGGCCTGGCGGTTGGTGCGCACCAGCACCGCGATATCACCGGGTCCTATGGCCGTCTCTTCCATACCCATGGCACAGCCACCGGTCAGCAGGTTTGCAATATCACCGGCCACACGGTCCGGCAGATGATCCATTATCCAGCCTCTGCTCATCAGGCCCTTGATCATGGGAATGCCATGATCACGTCCGGCAAATAAAATTTTAAAAGAAGCGCCGGCTTTACCGTTTATCCTAAATGTATCCCCGGCATCGGGCCGGGGCTGTACCGGTGCAAACCCGATCTGTTTGTAAAAAAACGGGTTTACGACCCGGCCAAAGAGCGTATTGACCGCCTTAATCAGGCCCGGATCGGAACGCCAGTTCACGCCAAGGGTGAAGGAGCAGTCCCCGGCATCGGCTACAGCGGTCAGATAGGCAAAGATATCCGCCCCCCGAAAGGCATAGATGGATTGCTTGGGATCCCCGATGAGAAAAAAAGGCGCCCTGGTGCCCTGGTAGATTCGGTTAAAAATACGGTACTGGGCCATATCCGTATCCTGGAATTCATCGATGAGAGCGGCCGGGTAGCGGTCTCTTATTCTGTTGGCCAGCAGTTTTGCCCCACGTCCCTGCAAAGCCCTGTCCAGATTCTGGATCAGGTCATCAAAAAAACAGATTCCCTGATCGGTTTTGCGGGTGTGGAGTTCGGCCCGGGCATACGCCATGAGCCGCTTTTTAAATGCGATGAGCCAGCCATGGGGAAAAATGGTGAGCGCCTCACACGCTGAAAAAAAGGGATGCTCGGGGCAGGCTGCGGCCTTTTTTATTTTAACGTTGGTCTCCAGCAGCCGGGACCGGGTAAACTTGTCAATGCTATTTTCAGTTTCAAAATCCCGGATATGGTCGGGCTCAAGAAAAGCCTGGACATTTTCCAGCCATCTATCCAGATTTTTCTTATTGTAAGAGCGGCGGTTCACCCCTGGATGCGTCTGCAAAAGCACCCGGATTTCTTTGGCCTCATTTTGCCAGATGGCCCGGGCTTTTTGATAGATTTCATTCAAACCGTCTTGTGTCATTTCAGACGATGGATCCAATGGCAGGACCTTGCGGTCAGGTTCTGCCGCCACGGTCCGTACCAGATCAATCAGGCTCTCAGGGGTAATTTTTTCTTTCTGAAGCAGCCGGATAAAAACCTCGGAAAGGTCGTACACCTGCCGCGTCCAGAAATCAAAAGCGATCTCCCGGTACAAAGGCTGGGCATCGGAAACCAGGTCCGCATCAAAAATCATCCCGCTTTCAAAGGCGTTTTCTTTAAGAACCCGGTGGCAAAACCCGTGAATGGTAAAAATCGCGGCTTCGTCAAAGGCGCCCAGGGCCGCCCTGATCCGGTTGCGCCGCCTGTTTTTTTCAGTATCCGGTCCTGCCAGTACATGCTGCAGAAAAAGATCATCGCTCCGCCCTTTCTCCAGGGCGGTCAGGGTATCGAGCAGCCGTCTGCGAATCCGGTCGCGCAGCTCGCTGGTGGCAGCTTCGGTAAAGGTCACCGCCAGCACCTGTTCCAGGTTGAATCCATCCAGAATCAGGCGCACAAACAAAGATGTCATCGCGTAGGTCTTTCCCGTACCCGCACTGGCCTCGATGAGGTTGATACTGCCCAGTTCCATGCTTTCCGGCTGCAGTTGTTTCATCCGCGTCCTTTTTCGGTCAATCCAGATTTTCCGCATCAATCAACGGTCCGAAAACCGCCAATGCCAGGTGGGCAAAGGCCATTTTCGGATCATCGGCCCTGTCCTCTAATGGCGCTTTCCCTTCAAATGCTTTGCGCACATAAGGATTATCCGCTTCACCCGGGGGCCCTTTAAAACCCGTATTCCATTTTCCATAAGCCGCCTTTTTGGCCTTTTGTTCGGCCCAGTCATCATCTGCTTTAAGCCGGGCCCGCGCATAGGCATATGATGTTTCCGGGAAAAAGGGCAGCGGCGTTTTCTGACCTATCTTGTAAAAATAAACAAGGTCCCCCAGCAAAACATACGCCCGGTCTCTTATATCGGGCAGGACCATCCGCTCGCACTCCTGATTTCCGCGCCCGATAAGAATTGATTTCCGGACAAGTCCGTCCATGGTAAGACAGTTGAGCACCAGGTGCTCGATCCAGAAGACAATTTTGCGCCGTGCGTTTAACCGCGCATAGGTTGCTGCAACCCGGGCATGGGATCTGATATCACCTATTTTACCGCTGATGCGCGCCCCGGGAAATTCAATATCCACCATGACCGGTTCCATGGGATCAAAAAGGGTCTCGGATGCCAGGGCATGGTTGATGGGTGTCACGAGATCCATGATATCGCTGTAAAGACAGCGCCCGGCCGTCCCGGGCGGGAGGGTGCCCATGGCATGAACAACTCGATAGCGATCCGCCATGGTCTGACCGGCACCCCCTTTATCGAGCAGGTACGAGCCTATCAAATACTTTTCCAGGGCATCGGTGACAACCGGTTCCCGGTCGTCGATTTGGGTAAAATTTTCATCCAGAAAAATCCCCAGCCGGTTTTGTAGAAAAAAGGCTGCCGGCATGGCAAAAAACCCTGTCAGTTTTTCCATGCTGATGATTGATACGGTGTCTGTGCCGGGAGGCAGCATTTGTTTTAAAAACACGGGCGGATCATGCGGGGTCTTCCGGGTTGCACCGGCCGCCTCAAGATACCGGTCCGAATAGGAGAACAGATCGGGTACGCCGGGGTCAAAATATCCCGGATCAAAGGAATTGAGCCGATGGGCAATGACCAGATGCCTGCGCATGGCAGTGCATCGCTCCTCATCGGACAATTCCAGAAAAGTCTCCTCCGGATAAAACCCGTCACAGATGGTGTCAAGCAGTTCGCTGACCACCACCGACGGCGGCAATACACTGTTATCTTTGATACTTTGACCGATATAGGTGATCAACAGCCGGTTTCTGGCCGAAAGCAGTGCCTCTAAAAACAGATATCGGTCGTCATGACGCACGGAGCGATCCCCTGGCTCGGGATGTTTTGTGACAAGATCGAATCCCACTTCCTGCCGTGAGCGTGGAAAATCGGCATCGTTCATCCCCATCAGGCAGATCATCTTAAACGGGATGCTGCGCATGGGGAGAAAATTGCAGAACGTGACCCTGCCGGACAAAAACCCCTGGGCCGACGGCTCTTCAGTCAGACGCCGGGTCAACAACTGCAGAACAACATCAGGGGACAGCGGTTCTTCAAACCCGGCAATTTCAGCCTGACCGGCCATGGTCTGAAGGGTATCGCGAATAAACTGGTGCTGGTATTCCAGGGCCTGACTGCCGGCAATCATATGTTCTGCAAGTTCCAGCAGCACCTGCTTCCAGTCGGCGGGTGGCATCGGTCGACTGATCCTGCGCACAAAGGAAAACAGGGTTTCACAAAAATCGGCAACTTTGCCGATAATCCCGGCATCCTTGCCTTCTGCCGCATTATAGGGCAATACATTACCGAACAGTTCACCCGTTTCTCCGGGCATGGCATACCCCAGCAGCAGGCGGTCCAGACCAAAGCGCCAGGTGTTTTCATTATATTCAGGCTGGCCGACCTTCCGCCGATGCGCCGAATCCATGCCCCAGCGTACACCGGCTGAAATCATCCAGTGGCCGGCCCTTTCCGTTTCCTCAGGGGAAAGGTCAAAGGCTTCACGCACCGGATCAAGGGCCAGCAGGTCCAGAACATCCTGAATCGAAAGACGGCTTTTGGCCAGTTTGAGAATGGACAAAAATGCATCGACGACCACGCCTTCGGCCCGAAGGTTCCGGTCACTGATACGGTAGGGAATCTGCGCCGTTCCCGGATCCCCGGCGCCGAATACAGCCTCGATATAGGGAGCATAAGTATTGATATCGGGCATCATGACGATGACATCATGGGGTTCCAGCCCCACATCACATTCAAAGGCATCCAGCAGTTGATCGTGCAGCACACGGGTTTCCCGCATGGGACTGTGACAGGAATGCACCGTCACCGAGCGATCATCACTTTCTACAGGCATCGGTTCAACCTCTCCGGGCCGGCGAAGCCTGAGATGCAGCATGTCGGACTGCAGCACATTGAGCAGATTACTTTTTTCAGCGATGCAGGGGTCCACATACAGATCTTCACCCGGCTCGTTGTAATCGGCAAGATCCTCTGCAATATATTGAAAATCACGCCCCAGTCGTCCCAGGGTCGCCAGCAGGGCATTGCCCTCTTCCATATAAAGCGCCTGGTCCATAAAAAGGGCAACATCGGCAGCGGGATTGCCGCGTCGAAGTTCTTTTATAATTTCATGTTTTGAGCGGATATAGGCCCAGTATTCCCTGGAAGGACTCAACAGAAACAGATTGACCGACACATGGTGGGGCAGTCCGGCCAGCACCTTGAGATAAAGCGGCGGCAGTGTTGAAATCCCAAACAGCGAAATTCTGGAGAACGGCCAATTAATGGTGCCTGCCCGGTTTTGCAGGGCATCAAAAAAAAGTTCGACGGCTGCGGTCATGTGAAGGGCACCGTATCTTTTGACCAGGGCCCGCCAGAGAATCGGCTGCCATAAATCTTCTCTGCTCTGTGACGGTTTTAGCCGGCCATTTTCCCCGAATTTTTCCCAGGCCCGGACCATTGCCGGGCGATAGACCGCATATTGATCAAACGTCCAGGCAATCCGCCATGACAGTTGGAACCGCTTAACCCCGCTTTTGTCATCGGCCAGATAGTTTTTAATGGGTGCAAACTCTCTGCGATGAATAAATTCGGGCAGCAGACCCATGATCCACCAGACAAGGCTATCGGGTCGGGAAAACGCCGTATCCGGCATCTTTTCTCCGAGCACCCCGGCCATCACCTGCTCAATGAGTATCCTCGGAAACGGAAACCTCGCATTAGCCCAGATCCCCAGCCGTTTTGAAAGTTCCATCCCAAGCCAGGTCCCAAGCCCCTGGGTCGGCACTGAAATCCATTCCGGGTCATGGGGTGATGCAAGAGGCGTGGCCAGTACATCCGTCAAGGCATCGACGAGTCTTTCAATCCGGTTGCTTTTGTATAGGTTCAGCATGCAGTGGTACCTGTTCTGGGCCATTCATTGAGGCATTTTTTAAAAGGGGAGATCGGTAAATAAAGGCTGCCCCCATCGGCGCAAAAAATGTTATGGGTTTTTACAGGCGCTGGCAAGCTTTTTATGGCCGGTCACTGGTTTAGGGCTACTCTCTATGAACCAGTGAACGGTTACAGATTATGATTAAGCAGCCATGGCAGGATGGGCTGTGCCCACCAAAAAGACAGAATGCCTTTTAATTTTCGGCCATGCGTGACAGCCGGTTTTCGAAAATCGGCCCTTCACCATGTCCGGGACTATTGTGGTTCTTCTAATATACATGTGTCATGATATATTCTCATGTCAACAGGGA
>CAZFXX010000160.1:0-7405 GCA_964522985.1 uncultured Desulfobacteraceae bacterium | reverse complement strand
TACCCAGCCATCTGTCGGCAGAGCCCCAGCGCCCGGGCCCCACCAGCAGGTAGGGCCGCTGTTCTTTTATCAGAGACGCGTTGATCTTTCCTATTTCCCCGGCGATTTGAATGGTGGCTTCCGACTTGAAATTCTCCGGTTTGACAAAAATAATGTCTTTGATCGAATTGTTCAGCCCGTTGCCCAGGGCCTGGGATGAACGACAAATCGCTTTTTGAATATCGTCTGGGGTAATCTCTACCTCAAGGCGTGCCTCATCAGGAGCCATGGGACGCATTTGAAGGAAATAAAACTCATCTTTTTGCCGGTTGTTTTGATTCAGATTGACCGAGAATTCAATTTCCACGGGACAGCCGATACCTTTGTGCCCGAGAGTAATCAGAGTTTCCAAGAGTTGCGGCAGGGGCAGTAAATCGTATTTAAGGATAGAGGCAAAAGTCATGACCTTGGGACCTGGAATATGGCCTGAATCACGAACCCGGTGTTCATCGGGGACATAGGTACTGGCAAGCGTTCTGACGGGGAAATCGGTTTCCGCTTCCTCCACGCTCAACTTTTCAAGATTCGAGTATTTTTGAAAATTTAACTTTTCGGGATAGTCCCTGATTTTCAGCGAATAAAAGGATCTCTGTGAATTGGCAAGCATGTCTTCCACGGATGAAAATTGAGGTAGAATTTCAGGGTATTTTGGAGAGAATCGAAGTGTCTGTTCACCTTCTACAACGGCTTTGCCCAGTCCCAGAGCAATATGCACGATTCCCTCTTCTGCTTTCATGGGTGAAATCGGATAAAAATTATGGGACTGGGCCACCCCGGAGACGGCCGGATAAAAATAATCGCCGTATTCATTGCCTGCCAATTGCTGAATGATTATTGCCATGGATTCTTTTTGGGGCTGCTTTGAGGTGTTTTGGGCAAATGCTTTGGGGCCTTCATAATAAGTAGACGCATAAACCAGTTTAATAGCGGTTACAAGGCGCTGTAGCCGGACGGGCAGTTGAAGGTCGTTATTGGGGATCATATAGGTTTCGTACAGGCCTGCGTAGGGCTGGAACTGAGCGTCTTCCAGCAGGCTGGAAGAACGCACGGACAAAGGGTATTTTACCTGGGCCAGATAGAGCTTAAATATTTCGATCAGCCATTCCGGCATTCTGGCTTTTAAAAAGGCCTCCCGGACGTGGGCGTCGTCATAATCGCCAACAGCAAAATGCTCCAAATGGTTTTGAGAGACAAAGGATTCAAAGCCATCCGTGCAGATTACCAGGGATTTCGGAATTTTAATATCAATTTTAGTGTATTTTTCATGAATTTGCGAATTCTGATGTAAAAGGACCGACATGAAGGCCAGACCGCGAGCTTTGCCGCCTAAAGACCCCTGGCCGACTTTGACAAAGTCCATGGTTTTGGCGTCGAAGGTAAGGGGATTAAACTGGGACACCACGCCCTTGTGGCGCCAGAGACGGAGGGCATGGACATTGGAGATGAGATATTCCCGCATATCCTTGGTAAATTTGAATTCATCGGCACGTTTCTGACGGAATACGGAAGCAAGGCTGATTTCACTACGGCCCATGAGCCAGTTCGAAAAATTATTACGCCGGGCATGATACCACAGGGATTCTTCAGGCAAATGGGCCAGTTTTTCTTCCAGTTCCTTGAGATTTGATGCACGGTCGATCTGTCTTCCGTCGGGCAACCGGAATATAAAATCACCAAAACCCAGATGATTCATGAAAAAATCGTGGAGCTCCGCAAGCAGATTTGGAGCGTTCTTGTCCAGAAAGAGGGCTGGAATCCGCATGGCTTTTTTTTGATTATCGGGATTTGAACTAAGAAGGAGCATGGGCAGGTCCGGTATATCCCGCTTTATGTGAGACAGCAGCACAGCTCCGGAATCGTCCGCCATTTTGCCGTTGCGGGGAAAACGGGTATCGGAAATAATGCCGAAAAGGTAGTCGTGGTACTTCTCATAATAGGTCATGGCCTCTTCATAATTCTCAGCCAACAAGATTTTGGGTCTGACCCGCATTTTCAGCAAACGATGATCTTCGTTCAACCCACTGCCCAGGACCGCCTGGGTCTGTTGGACAATTTCCTTGTAGATCAGCGGCAAAAAGGAAGAATAATATACCGGGGAATCCTCCACCAGAATAAGAACCCTCACCTTGGCTTTTTGTGTGTCATTTTCAATATTGAGGCGGTCTTCGGCGTTTTTCACCAGGGCCAGCAGCAGATCCGTGTTGCCTGACCAGACAAACACCTTGTCGATTCCGGCAATATTTTTTTTATCGATAATTGGCTGAATGGTGCGGGTACTGTGAGCAAGCAGGATAACCGGCAGGTCTGAATTGGTTTTTTTTATCTCGATGCCCAGAGAAAAGGCATCCATGTCATCCAGATTGGGCATGGTGACCACAAGATCAAAAGCCCTGTCATTTAACAGGACCAGGGCCTCACTAGCCGAGGAAGTCCGGGTTACCCGAGGGGGCATGCTCAAGTTCAGCCCGCTGTATTCGTTAATAATACGGGACGCAAGGCTGCCGTCTTCCTCCAAGATAAACGCATCATAGGGACTGGCAACAAGAAGGATCTCCCTTATTTTTTTAGACATTATTTCATGAAAAATCTTGAATTGTGAATAAAATTGGGTCGGCAGGTAATTTTCTGATAAAGCCATAAAAACTCCATGTAATGGTTATTGTTTGGTTAAATCGAACGGTAACCACATTACAACAGGCAGGCAGGGAAATCAAGGCAGGAGCAAAAAATCGGTCGGCCAGGCAGTCGTCCTTTTCATAGGATGGGCGGAATTGTAATCGCAGTTGTTATGGTCGCAAGATTGGCTGATTATTATTCATATAATTAGATAATTGGCAGCGCCTAACTGATATTTTTCTTGACTAAGTGAATAGTTTAAAATACAATAGCTTTTAGTTTATTAAATATAATTCAGGAGATTGATAAATAATGGGAATCCAGGAAAGAAAAGAGAGAGAGAAGGAACGTCGGCGTCAACAGATCATTGTTGCCGCCAAACGGGTTTTTTCCGATAAGGGTTTTAACAAGGCAACAATGGAGGATATTGCCAAGGAGGCGGAGCTGAGCCCTGGCACGCTTTATCTTTATTTTAAAAACAAGGAAGAACTGTATGCCTCCCTTTCATTACGAATTCTGCAGTATCTGCTGATAAGGGTGGAACATGTCAACAGTGAAACCGGATTGGGGCCGGATAAAAAAATCGATACCCTGATGGAAGCCATGTATGATGTGTATGACTTTGATCCTCTGATTATTATCAACATGTTTCATCTGCAGTCGAGTGAGACCCTCAAAAACTTGTCGCCCAAACTGCTGGAAGAAATTAAAAACCTGTCACGCAAGGCCCTCGGAGCCATTGCGGCGATATTTGAAGAGGGCGCCAAAACAGGAAAATTTATCGATAAGCATCCCATCGCCCTGGCAGATACTTTCTGGGCACTGTTTTCCGGTGTCGTACTCTGGGAGGCCAGTAAAAAAATCATCAATGAGGATAAGGATTATCTCAAGCAGACCCTTAGATTGGCATTTGAAATATACCGGCGTGGAATAGAAAAGTAATCCGGCATACACTGATACCAAAAGAGAAGTAGTGCAAGTTATAAGGGATATAGCGAGCCGGGCATGCTTCTACTTCCCTTTATGTTAGCTTTTACCCGCCCGCTTTTGGTTTTTTAGACAAGCCTGTAAGCCACCTTTACCGACCATTCAAAAACGCCACGGATCAATCGGACAGATTAGGGCCTCGGAAAAAATAATTTATTTCATCTTACTTGTCTTTTGGCTCGACTTTTTCATTCCATAACCTAATGAATACGTAAAGTATGCTATCGGTTATGCGTCTTGAAGGCGAGCCAAAATCTAAGCGCAATTCTGGGGATACTTATTATTTCCCGAGGCCCTTATATGGATTTCCCCTTGGCACTTGTTCGATTATAGGCCGATGCCTGAAAAAGCCGGGTAATTTCATCGGCTTCAAATTCCGGCCAGGGAACCTTGTGATTATGTTGCATGGCCTTTACCCCCTGACCGGCTTCAAGGGTTTTGCCGATACAGGTTACCGTTATTCCGGCCTCACGAATTCGGGCTTCGAGTTGATCACAGACATCCTTACGGCAGCAGATCAGAAGGCTGCCGGAGCCGATCAATCCCATGGGATCAATATCCAGTAAACCACAAATTTTTTCGGTTTCCGAATATACAGGGATACGATCCATATCGATTTCAAGTTGGTGACCGCCGGCAATACTGATCTCTGTCACCGCACTTGCAAGTCCTCCTTCGGTTACGTCATGCATGGCACTGACGCCCTTTATACCTGCGGCGACACGGGCTTCGGCAAGAATGCTGATCCGGGCAAGAAATCCTTGACAGGTTTTTATCTCCGTTTCCGACATGCCTTTTTCTGTCAGCCGCCCGGCAAATTCACGGGCGATAATTGCGGTGCCTTCAACGGCAACAGCTTTGGTCAACAGGATCCTGTCGCCAGGGCGCAAACTGCGCTTGTCGATGAGGGCTTTCCGGTCCACGGTACCTGTCAGCATTCCGCTGACCACCGGTCGGGTAACGGCGTCGGTGATTTCGGTATGCCCCCCGCACAGGGTAATGTCCCAGCGCTGGCACATGGTTTGCAAATCGGACATGATGCGATAGATTCGGGAGGGCGTAATGCCGCAGGGAAGCATTATTGTCGTTAAAAGCCAACGGGGAACGGCTCCGGATGTGGCGATGTCATTCGCGTTCACCAGTACCGCATAGTAGCCGATGGAATCTGTCGCGAATGTAATCGGATCGGATTTTAAGACAATAACCTGCTCATCGGCCACATCTATTGCAGCGGTATCTTCGCCCACGCCCGGTTTGATGATGACTGCGGAATCGCTTATGTCCAGCTTAGACAGAAAAGATTGCAGCAAATCGTTGGGCAGCTTGCCGGCCGGCAGGGGAATGCCCAGGCGTACAATTTTTTCAAGCGCCTCAAGTTCCGTGATGGTGAAATCGCTTTCTACCGGAACAGTGGCAGCGTTTGGGTTGTTGTCCAGAAAAACCGTAATGGCCCCGGCCCTGCTGCCGGCCTGGATGTCAAAGATAAAATCCCCCACCATCAGGACCTGGACGACGTCGATATTCAATACTTCCGCGGCCCGCAGGACCCCGTCCGGGCTGGGTTTTGGCGAGATCGGATCATCCCGGGAAAGAATAAGATCAAAGTCTGCAGCACGGGTTGTATTAAAATTCTCCAGTGCCCGTTCAATGGATTGACGGCGGTTGCGGCTGAGGATGGCTAGGAGCAGCCCCTGAGATTTAAGGCGGGCGATCATTTGCTCTGCACCCCTGGCGGGCCTGGAATGAATGGCGGCATCCATCTCGAACTGATCGAGCTGTTTTCGGGCCGCATCGCGTTGGGCAAGGGGTTTGATCTGGTGGATAAATTCAAGCACAGGTGTATCTGGCGGGCAGTTCAATTGCTTGCGAATTATTGAGAAATCTAGCGCTCCGGGTTTTGTCAGGGTTCCGTCAAAATCAAACAGAACGGCCTTTAAGGTAAATATTTTCATGGCTCTTATTTTTTGATAATTTCGTAAAAAGTATTTGAAATACCCCGAATATGTTAAGATTTTCCGTTACCGTAAAGATGCCGGAACACGAATTCTGATTTTCGACAATCCTTGTCGTCCGTTTTGATTCAAACCCCTTTATATAAAAATAGCGATTCTGCGTTTCTCTCGACTCAAGACTCACCATTCATATCAATCATGCCTGGTCAAAATTTTTTATTTTTTGCCTGACAGGGCGTGGCCGTTATTCGAGTCATGTAATACAAAGATATTTTATGTATATTAATTTTCTGATGAGGGAAAGAAAAAAACAAATTTTCAAAAATCCTTGATTCCCGGTTTTTATCTTTACCCGCAAACCTGTCTGCCAAGGGGAATGCCCACCCGGCATAGCAAGGCTTGTGCCGAGGCCTACGGGCACAAGCGGACAGGTTGCACAGATTCTAATAAATTCGGTTTAATTTGCAACTGTTAAAAACCGTTGTTCTGTTTTCCTCCTTGACACCTACGCGTTGCCCTCCTATTCTTTAATAAAAATATTCATTTTTAAGTATAGACAGTGAGGTTCATAAACTGACCATGAAAAAAAACAGCTCAAAAATAGGCCGTAATGATCCGTGTCCCTGCGGCAGCGGACTCAAATATAAAAAATGCTGTATGGGTAAAAAGGAGGTGGGCGCCGAACATCTTGCGAACCTGTATGCAACACAGCACAATGTTCGCGTCAAGACGAAAAAGGATATCGAGGCCATAAGAAAGGCCGGTCGTTTGACCGTTGACACACTTGACCTGGTTGAATCCAGAATCCGACCAGGGATGACAACCGAAGAGATCAATACCCTGGTCCATGAATTTACCATAAAAAATGGTGCGGTTCCGGCGCCACTGCATTACCGGGGTTTTCCAAAGAGTGTCTGTACATCCGTGAACGAAGTCATTTGTCATGGCATTCCCGGAAAACGCGTCCTTAAAGATGGCGATATCGTCAATGTCGATGTGACACCCATCCTGAACGGCTACTATGCAGATGCCAATAAAACATTTTTTGTGGGCAGTCCGGAACCCAATGCAAAAAAGATTGTAGCGGTGGCCGGAGAATGCCTGAAACGGGGTATGGAAATGGTGCGGCCCGATGCCACGATCGGGGATATCGGCTGGGCCATCCAGAAATATGCCGAAAGCCAGGGCTGCTCGGTTGTCAGAGAATTTGTGGGGCACGGGGTCGGATTTGAATTCCATGAAGCGCCCCAGGTTCCGCATTACGGCCGCCGGGGAAAAGGTCTGGCCCTTATTCCGGGAATGGTGTTTACCATCGAACCGATGATCAATATCGGCCGTCACAGCCTGTATATCCTGGATGATGACTGGACAGCGGTGACCGAAGACGGTTCATTGTCGGCTCAGTTTGAACAGACCCTTTTAGTAACTGAAAATGGTGTTGAAAGTCTGACGCCTTTTGAATTGTAATTTTGAAGTTATCTTGATTATTGAAAAACTGCTGAAGTCCTTAGCAGACTTGCCCCTTAGTTTTTCAGCCATATGTCGATGGCTTCAGCTACCCCGCAGGTATTGTTGGATGCCACATTTTGAAAACGGCATTTGAGAACATCCGGGGCGTTGTTCACGACAAAACTGCTGCCGGACCATTCCAGCAGATCCAGATCATTAAAATCGTTACCGATGGACATGATATTTTTTGTGAAAATTTTGAGTTCGGATGCGAGCCAGTCAGCGGCCTGACTCTTGGAGACCTTCGGGTGAAAGAGTTCAAGCCAGGTGGATCGGCCGTCCATGGGCGATGTGGAGTGGAT
>CAZFXX010000159.1:5364-7430 GCA_964522985.1 uncultured Desulfobacteraceae bacterium | reverse complement strand
AGGAACTCCTCGGCAAAACTGAGCATTAAATGGTCCAGGGCCGACAGGGCCATCAGTGCGCTGTCAAAGGGAAACCGGTCAAGGGCCGTAACCAACAACTGCGGATCGGTGTGACTGCTGATGCTGATATTACGGACCAGGCCTTCTTCGCGGGCCCGAACCGCCGCCTCAAGGGCCCCGCCTTTGCCGGTAAAGGCATTCAGCCGATCTTTATCCGTAACATTGTGCAGGCGCCATTCGTCCACATGGTCTGTCTGCAAACGCTCAAGGCTGGTCTCCAGTTGTCGGCGTGCAAAGTCTGCACGGGTATCATAGGTCTTGGTGGCAATCCACATCTCGGATCGCCGGTGCCGGGCGACTTTGCCCAGGCGCTCTTCAGCCTGACCGTCCGAATAGAGCCAGGCGGTATCGAAATAACGAATGCCCCTGTCTATAGCCGTATTAACGATTTCAATCGCCGTCTCTTCGCTGCAGCCGTGGCTGTCCACAATCCGCTGCCCGCCAAAGCTCAAAATCGGAAATGTTTCACCTGTGCTGCCAAAAGACCGGGTCTCCATGATATCCTCCTGTTTTGTATCAATCGTTAATGCTTCCGCGTTTATCCTGAAACGTCTGCCCGGGTGAGCACCCTGGCAAGTCGATTTCCTGAATGGTTATCAGTTCATTGATGGGAAACGCCACATATCACAGACTTCTTTCGGTTTAAACTGATTTAAAAAATGAGCAGCCATTCCTGCAGAATTCATCAGCGTAACGGCGGGAATATGGGATCAAATTATAAAATTTCCTTCTTAAAACCAAAGTAAGGAAAAAGCTGTACATTATGACCGGTTGAACCCGGGGATATAGTGGCGTCGGAACCCTATCGATATTTTCATTGTCATTGTCATATCAGTGGCTGTGTCTAAAATACCATATAGCTGGTTATTGTCAATATGTAATCCTGCTGTATATTGGCTATAGATTCTGGCATATTAGACGTTGAAACCGGCTTCCGACAGGGCTGGCGGTTGTATTAGCGGCATGGGGCAGCACCGGCCGGCCTCTTGGATAGCACTCAAAAATTTTCCTTTTAAAACTTTTTTTAAAAAGAAAATTTATTATTGACACTTCTACAAAAGTGATATATTACATCCAATATTCATTGCCATCCGAGCACCTCACGGGCATTCGTTTTTCAGCCCAAAAACGATGAAATTGGACAAAAAAACCACTTATGAACGGACATACGAATATAGAAAGACTGAAATCATGCCCCTGCCTCTAAAAAACAATCAAATTAAACATCCTTCCATGCGGGACGAGGTATATGACAAACTGTTAACATGGATCATGGACGGCGTCCTTCGCCCCGGGGAAAAATTATTGGACAGAAAACTCGCCGAGCATATGGGGGTGAGTCGAACCCCTGTCCGGGAGGCCCTGCGTCGGCTTGAAGATAAAGGACTGGTTGAATCCTCTGCCAACCGCTGGACAAGGGTATCTGAAATTTCCGTAAAGGAGCCGGAGATGATCTACCCCATTATTTGGACCCTTAACGGGCTGGCGGCATCCCTGGCCATAGGCGTGCTGACCGATGAAGATTTCAAGAAAATGAGCAGGGCCAATAAAGATTTGGAACTGGCCCTTGAGAAGGATGACCCGGTTGCGGCATCCACGGCAGATGCCGCTTTCCACGATGTTTATATCCAACGGTCGCAAAACGCGTATCTTATCAACATTCTCCAGGACCTGAAAATCCGATTCCGCCGTTTTGAAATAAACTACTTTGAGGGAAGCCCCTATGCCAGGAACTCACTTCAGGATCATGAGACCATTATCGCCACCTTAAAAACAGGGGATATTGCCCGGGCCATTGAAACCATTCATTTAAACTGGCAAAACAGCCTTGAAAGGCTCAAAGCCAAGGAACCCTTAACGAATATGGAAAACCATGGACATTGATTTTCAAAAAGTCCTTACCCTGGCAACAAGCTATCAATATGAAATGACCGGTTTCCTGCGGGACATGGCTGCCATACCCAGCGAAAGCTGCAGTGAGAAGGCCATTGTTCAACGAATCAAAG
>CAZFXX010000159.1:0-5264 GCA_964522985.1 uncultured Desulfobacteraceae bacterium | reverse complement strand
AAAGGATATGAAGACGATGAGGTGATCTATGGACTTAGGACCAGTGACCAGGCCCACGTTCCGGATAAAAAAATCTGGAAAAAAGAGCTGGTAACTGCTGCAGCAATGTACGCTATAATTCCCGCACTTTATGTAAAACACTATGGCGAATAAGTCATATTTTTTGTTGAAAAATGCGATCCCTTTAAAAAATTATAACGAGTGAGGAAACGATATGTTCAATTTAACCGTGAACCCGGAAATCCTTGAAAAAAACATTGCCTATTGCAGGGACAAAAAGATCGCCCTGCCCACCTTTGCGATGATGAAGGACCCGGACAAGATACCGGCAGCCATGAAAGATCAGCTAAAAAGCATCGGCTTATGGGACCTTCACTCTGCCAACCTTTTCAGGATAACCTGGAATAACGAACAAAAGGATTCAGGGGGTCTTTTTGGCGGGCCAAACCACTTTCTCCTCCCCCCGGAACTGACCGGGTGTCATGCAAATATCATCATGCTGGCAGGGCGCTGGTTCCCCACGGGGTCCCACAAGGTCGGTGCCACTTACGGTTGCCTTGCCCCGGGCCTTGTAACAGGGCAGTTTGATCCCCAGAAAACAAAAGCGGTATGGCCTTCCACCGGTAATTACTGCAGGGGCGGCGCCTATATTTCAGCGCTGCTGGCGTGCAAAGCCATTGCCATTCTCCCGGAAGAGATGTCGCAGGAGCGCTTTGAATGGCTCAGTAAAATAGCAGGCCGGGTCATTGCTACCCCGGGATGCGAATCCAACGTCAAAGAAATTTTTGACAAATGCTGGGAGTTAAGAAACTCCGGGGAAGATCTGCAGATTTTCAATCAGTTTGACGAACTCGGCAACCCGTTGTGGCATTACGCTGTCACAGGCAGTGCCATTGAAAAGGTCTTAAACCGCTACCTTACCGGCGGCAAAAGATTCGCCGGTTACATCTCTTCCTCGGGCTCCGGCGGCACCCTGGCTGCCGGCTACTACCTGAAAAAACAGTTTCCTCACACAAAAATTGCCGCGGCCGAAGCCCTCCAGTGCCCGACCCTTCTTCAAAATGGCTTTGGCGGCCATCGTATAGAAGGAATCGGAGATAAGCACGTGCCTTGGATTCATGACTGCAAAAATACTGATTTTGTTATTGCCGTGGATGACGAACCCACCATGAGGCTTCTGCGTCTCTTTAATGAGAGGAAAGGGAAAAAGGCCCTGATTGCCGGCGGTGTTAACCCTGATCTCGTCGACAAACTCGACCTTCTGGGGATATCAGGCATCGGCAATATGATTGCAGCCATCAAATTCGCCAAATACAATGAGCTTACTGAAAATGATTATATGGTGAGTATTGCAACAGATTCCATGCAGCTTTACGGTTCAAGGCTTACCGAACTATCCGAGGCAAGGGGACCCTACTCTGAAACCGATGTACAGCGGGATATCCAGCTTTTGGAATCCATTGGTATCGCGAACATGAAAGAGCTGACCTACTATGAAAAAAAAGCAATCCACAATCTCAAGTATTATACCTGGATTGAGCAGCAGGGCAAGGATGTAAAAGAACTCAACAGCCAGTGGTATGACCACGACTACTGGGCAAACACCTTTGACCAGGTACAAGCACTTGACGAACTGATTACCGAATTCAATGACCGGGTGGGAATTCTAAAAATTTGACCGGCTTGACCGCCCCCTTTATTCTGGCATTGATCATTGCAGTCTTTTTTGTTACCTATATACCTGCCATAAGCTTGACTATCCCCAGATTACTGGAATTATTGTAATTTTTTCATCATACGATAACAGGAGTTTAAATGATCTCGAACCATATCTTCAACAGCGACCCTGAAATTGCAGCCATCATTGAACAGGAGGCCGAGAGGCAGGAGAACGGTCTCGAACTCATCGCATCGGAAAACATCGTCAGCCGGGCCGTGATGGATGCCCAGGGAAGTGTTCTGACCAATAAGTACGCCGAAGGTTATCCTGCAAAGCGGTACTACGGAGGCTGCGCCTTTGTCGATGCCGCGGAAACCCTTGCGATTGAACGGGCTAAGACCCTGTTTAAGGCAGATTATGTCAATGTCCAGCCTCATTCCGGGTCCCAGGCCAACATGGCGGCTCTCATGTCTATAGTAAAGCCCGGAGATACCGTCCTTGGAATGAACCTCTCCCACGGCGGTCACCTGACCCATGGCAGCCCGGTGAACTTTTCGGGGAAACTCTACCACTTTGTTCACTACGGCGTGTCCAAGAAGACAGGTACAATTGATTACGACCAGGTGGCAAAACTGGCAAAGGAGCATTGCCCCAAAATGATCATTGCAGGGGCCAGCGCATATCCGAGAATTATCGATTTTAATCGATTTGCCGAAATTGCCGAATCGTCCAAAGCCATCCTCATGGTTGACATGGCCCACATCGCCGGCCTTGTTGCAACAGGGCTCCACCCCTCTCCTGTTCCTGTTTCAGACATTGTGACCACCACCACTCATAAAACCCTGAGGGGTCCCAGGGGCGGCATGATTCTTGCGAAATCAAACCTCGGCTCAGCCCTCAACAGCACCATTTTTCCCGGAATCCAGGGAGGCCCGCTCATGCATGTGATTGCAGCCAAGGCCGTTGCGTTAAAAGAGGCACTCACAGATTCCTTTGCCGTTTATCAAAAAAATGTGGTAAAAAATGCAATCACCATGTCCCGGGTTCTCATGAAAAGCGGGGTTGAGCTTGTGTCGGGAGGTACCGACAATCACTTGATACTCATCGACCTCACAAGCCTTGACATCACCGGGAAAGCGGCCGAAGAACTCCTGGGACGGGCAGGTATCACTGCGAACAAAAACTCAATTCCCTTTGAGCCGAGAAGTCCATATGTAACCAGTGGCATCCGTATTGGAACTCCGGCCATCACATCAAGGGGAATGAAAATTGCCCAAGCCGAACTCGTCGCCAATCTGATTGCAGATCTGTTGAAACATCCGGGCGACGAACAGAAAATTAAAAATGCCGGAAAAACCGTGGTCGAACTCTGCAAATCATTTCCCATCTACAGAGACGGTGATGAATAGCAGCACTGATATACGGGACAAGGCATCTCTTACGGGAAATGAGGTGAGGCAACTGAACTTCATCAGTGATTTACCGGTCTGCCAGCTCAGAAAGCACTATCGGCAGGGTTTGAGATCTCACATCTTTGAAGTCCTTGCAGTCGATGATATTTTAAAGGAGACCAAAGGGGAATTTATCAACGGTACGCGATGGTTTCCTATAGCCGTCCCCAAACATATGCTCAGGATATTGCGAACGCGGTTTACCACCCTTGACCAGGTCCTTGCCGAGGTGAAAAAATACGCCCTCCTTTTAAAATTTTTAGGCCCGGATCTTATTGCAAGATCTGAAGAGTTCATTGTTGAGTATACCGGAACCGAAAAAAATCAAATCGTTCTTTGCGGACTCCAGGAATACGTCGAAGGAACGATCCTCGACCCCTGGGGTCTGTTCAACCAGGCCCCTCTTGACACTTTTTACCAGGCAGGAGAGGCCAGTAAAAAGCCTGAAAGAAACCGTGTGTCAAGGGCACTTGAATCCATCGCAACCTTTGTCAGGCAAACACAAAAAATGATCACGGATGCTGGCTATATCCCCGACCTTGCAGGCAACGGCAACCTGATCCTGACGACTGGGGGTGGAATCAAACTTGTGGATATCAACAACATCATCAGGATCGATCAAAATGATACCATCCTCCTCGATGATAAAAGTTATCCGTCCTGTGATAAATCAGTGGAAGTACTTGCCATCCTTGAACAAAAGATCCTAAAAACCGAAAGTCTTCCCCATAATGCCCTGTATGGGCATTTTCTCTCCGCGGAGAGAAAAAAAAGAGTCAGAAAGCTTGAAGAAAAATTTTACCAGAGCTTCAGCGCCTCCCCCGCCAAAGCAAACTATCCATTTAACCGATAATTAATCACGAAAGGGCTTAGGGCCTGGAAATAAATAACGCCTCGTTTTTGCATCCTGGCTTCAGGCCATCTTTGCCCTAAATCTATGCGCCAATTCCAATGAAGTTAATGATTTACAGACCCTTAATGACCCCCATTGAGATGTGTGCAAAAACTGTAACTTATAGCGCAAAGGATGTAACCCTCCCCTTGGTAACGGTTGAAATAAAACCAGAAAATTCAATGATTAGGGAGAATTGAAATTTTGGCATATTTATTGCAATATTTGAATTAAAACGGCTCAAGGGGATGCCATCGTCCTCATATTGTTTGAATAAATTATAACTGCTGCATTGATTGGTCACTATGCCGGTTTTCAAGGCATGAGCGGGGGGGATAGCTTGTGATGGAAACAAAATACGGTTCAAAATTCATGCTACGCGCGGAACGACGCTTGAGTATTGAAAGACGAGAATTTACCTATTTCCAGCATATACCGGAACGAAGATCCGGAGATAATCGTAGAGGGAGCACTGAAGCCGACCACAGTAAATAATACCGGCGACCTGACCCTGCCCTGGTATGCGACAACGTATTTTTATAAATACAGGTATTCTGTCCATTGGTCGGCCAGTCCTGCGATGACTTGAATCTTGAGGCTTCAATCCTGTACTCACTTTCCAGGATTATATCCGGACAGGGCCTTCCACAGAGCCAGCCCGCCCACGGCGCCAATGACACCTTGAACCGTATTCGGAAAAATCTCCACGATGGCCGCCCCGATATCGGTGACGGCAAAGGCCGGCATGGTTTTGCCCATGGCCGGATAAATATAGGCCTCGAATACAAAATAACCTGCCACAATCGTCAACCCGCCCGCAAAGGCTGCTATTGTTCTCAGTGTAAGTGCTGAATCCTTTGCTCTGGCCGCGATAAGCCCCACGAGAAACCCTTCCAGGCCCTTGGTTACCAGTGTGGCGGGAATAAAAATCGGAAAGCCGATGGCATCGGCGATAGTGGGTCCCAGCCCACCGACCAGGGCACCGGCCAGCGGCCCCAGCCACAGCCCTGCCAGAACCACAAATACATCACCGATATTGAAATACCCCGTGGTTGCCGGTATGGGGATACGGATGACCATGGTTGCGATTGCCGAAAGCGCGATCAAACCTGCCACGATGGCTGTTGTTGCAAATGTCCACTTTTCTTCCTTCATTTTTCACCTCTCAACTATTTTTAGCCCTATTGATTCTTTCAACCTCTTCCACCATTGCCGGTATCGGTTCAAAGGTGTGTATGATGCATGCAAAAATCCATGCATG
>CAZFXX010000158.1:0-7489 GCA_964522985.1 uncultured Desulfobacteraceae bacterium | reverse complement strand
GAATAGGCAACAGCTACATGGCCCCTCCACAGATGTCCGCCATGCAGGGACAGATGGGAAATCCCTTCGACAAAGTCGATTCCAACGGGGATGGTGCGATAGACAAAACGGAATTCAGCGCATTTGCTGTTGAATTGTCAGAAAAAACAGGCCAGCCTGTGGATGCGGACCAGAAAATGGCCGAAATTGATGCAGATGGTGACGGCCTGGTCAGCCAGGAAGAGTTTAAAGCAGGTCGCCCTGAAGGTCCCCCACCCGATATGATGGGCGGTATTCAGGGGGACGCTGTTTCAGATTCGAGTGATCCTCTCGATACCAATGGCGATGGCATTGTCGATGCCGAAGAGGCCAAGTCTGGAAGCAATTATTATATCCAGGAATATTTGAGCCAAACATCCAGCACATTGGGTCAAAACAGCGAAATCGGAAGCCTTCTCAGTTTACAGGCCTGAAATAATAAAAAATGTTGGGGAGGGGTATTGCCAGCTTCTCAAGTCTGTAAAACGTTTGCGCAAACAGAAAAGGGCTTGTCATACTTTTTGATTCCAAAGCCATCTATCCTATCCGATTTTATCTATCCAGTGGTCCGGCCTGAGTGACTCAGACCCTGCCGGGTGATTTTATGAATTTGTTATTGAATATGAAAGCCATCCGTATTAAGAATTAAAACGGCGCTGCCCTGCGGTAACGCCATATGATATGGTTTGAAAATATGACACTGAAAACGGCAGGCAACCCTTCGTGGGGAACGCACCTGCCGTTTTTTTATTTTTACATTGAGATGATTTTTATATGAAAATTGTAAACATGATATACAAAAACAGACTCTTGCTGCTGCTGGCACTGCTGTCGGCCTTTCCGCCCTTGTCCACGGATATGTACCTACCCGCCATACCGTTGTTGCAAAAGGCATGGCACCAGCCCCTATCCATGGTCAACCTGACGCTGGTGGGGTTTTTTGTCGGTTACTGCGTATTCCTCTTGTTCTATGGCCCGCTGTCAGATCGGTTCGGCCGGCGGCCGCTGTTGCTCATCGGCATCTTTATTTTCATTCTGGCAAGCCTGCTGTGCGCTCTTTCAAACAACGTGGTCAGCCTGATTGTTTTTAGAGTGCTGCAAGCGGCCGGGGCGGCCTCTGCGTCGGCCCTGGCCCTTGCCATCAGCAAGGATGTCTACGAGGGGCATGAACGGGTACGTATCCTGGCCCATATCGGCGTGATCATGGGCCTGGCGCCCATGCTGGCACCGGTTTTCGGTGGATGGGTGTTGATCTGGTTTTCGTGGCAGTGGATATTTGTGATCCAGGCGGTGGTGGCGGCGATTGCCTGGATTGGCGTATTCCGCATGCCGGAAACGCTGAAAATACCCTCTGTCACCGGGATTTTTCAGACTGCCGGGATCTATCTGCTGTTGCTTCGCAACCGCCGGTATGTGGGCTATGCGCTGATGATGTCACTGGTCGTGCTGCCGCATTTTGCCTTCATCGGCGGATCGGCGGATATTTATATCACCCGCCTCGGGCTGTCGGAGCAGGTTTTCGGCTATTATTTCGCCTTGAACGCTTCGGCCATTATGGCGGGATCTTTTGCCTGTACGCGGCTTCTTCGCCGGTTCAGGTCAAGGGCACTGTTGACCGCCGGTTTTGCCGGGATTCTGATCGGCGGTCTGGGAATGCTCATGCGATGGTTGCCGGGACCCTGGGGCCTGGCCCTGCCAATGGTTTTGATTTCCTTTTCTTTCGGCCTCAGCCGGCCACCCAGCAACAACCTGGTCCTGGAACAGGTCGACCAGCATGCCGGGGCCGCGTCCTCGCTTTTGATCTTCATCTATTTCATGCTGGGAGCTTTTTCCATGTGGCTGATCGCCCTGGACTGGACGGACAAGATCTGCACCATCGGTGTGTTGGCTGCAGCGGCCGGCGGCATCATACTGGGCATCTGGCTCCTTCTTCCCAGAATAGCCGCCGGAAAGCGTTCCGTACTCTGCCCGGAGGGGGGAGAAGACAGCGCATAAGGAGAAAAAGATGTTGTATTTTAACTAATTGAAATTAAAATTCATATAAGCTACTACTGCCCTTTGTAGTAAACCCAGTTTAAGGACTATATACAGACCTCGTGATTATCGTAAAGGCTTATGCAACCTTTTAGCATTAATATTAGCAGATACAGAGCTTTATGGAGATAAATTGGACACTTGTTATTCGATTTTTACATATAATTGTCTGAAATTATTACAAGCAGCACAAGAGAATTAATAAAAATTTATTAAATTGCATCAGTAAGTGTCTTCAAAAAACATAGAAAATTAACCGAAAATCACGAGGTCTGATATAAGGAATAATGATGGCAATCAAAGTTTTTGTAGGAGCTTGAATAGTGAATAATAGTTGATAAAATCAGCTCGACGAGGACAGTAGGTGTTGACTATTCCGCGTTTTTATTCCTCTTCCAATTGTAGATCCCCGGAAAAAAGGGAACGGTAGATCGGAAAATTTTCAAAATAGTTGACAAACGGAAAAGAATTTTCGAATTTAATGAGCCTCCGGGCATTACGCGTTAAGGGCCCATATAATTATAATTTTTGAAATTGAGCTTCCTGTGATATAAAGGATGTATTATGTCAAGAAGACACCTATTTGCTTGAGTTGGCGCGCTATATTCATTTAAATCCACTGCGCGCTAAAATCGTAAAAACGCTAACAGATTCTTCGGACAAGTATCCCTATAGTGGCCATAGTGCGCTAATGGGAAAAAAAAGTTATATTTTTATGGGCCCTATTTCCCCAGCTTTTTCAGGACAAAATAATAGTTTTTAAAAAACCAACGTGGAGGGATGAACGATGAAGACACGTATAACAGAGCTCTTTCACATCAAGCACCCGATCATTCAAGGCGGCATGCATTATGTCGCATTCGCAGAATTGGCTGCAGCGGTTTCAAATGCAGGGGGGCTTGGGATCATTGCCGGGTTGACGCAGAAGACGCCGAAGGATCTCGCCAGGGAAATCGAGCGTTGCCGGGAGATGACCGAAAAACCTTTCGGGGTCAACCTGACCTTTCTGCCGACAGTTACATCTCCCGATTACCCTAGTTACATAAAGGCCATCATCGAGGGCGGCGTGAAAATTGTAGAAACTGCCGGCCGCAATCCCCAGCCCTACTTGCCGGCCTTGCAAGACGCCGGCGTGAAAGTCATCCATAAGTGTACTTCCGTGCGCCATGCCCTGAAGGCAGAAAAGATTGGATGCGACGCCGTTTCGGTGGACGGGTTTGAGTGCGGCGGGCATCCGGGTGAAGATGACATCCCTAACATGATCCTGTTGCCCCGGGCCGCGGAAGAGTTGAAAATTCCGTTCGTGGCTTCCGGGGGAATGGCTGATGCCCGCAGTCTTGTCGCCTCCCTCGCCCTGGGCGCGGAAGGTATCAACATGGGAACGCGGTTCATTGCTACCCGGGAGGCACCGGTCCATGTGAAAGTAAAGCAGGCCATCATGGCAGCCAGTGAGCTCGATACGCGTCTGGTGATGCGCTCTTTGAAAAATACGGAGCGGGTGTTAAGCAATGCGGCCGTCACCAGATTGATGGAAAAAGAGGCGACCCTGGGCAAGAACATCAAGTTCGAAGACATCATGGAAGAGGTGGCCGGGGTATACCCCAAGGTCATGATGGAAGGGGAAGTGGATGCTGGCGCATGGTCCTGCGGCATGGTGGCCGGTCTGATTCATGACATCCCGACCTGCAAGGAACTTCTCGAACGCATCATGTCCGAGGCCGAGGCCCTCATCCGGGATCGTCTTGAAGGGATGTTGATCGAGGCCAGATCTGCTTAGTTACCCCGGTGGTAACGAAAGGCACGTAAATGTCAAAAAAATCTATTGGTATGACACAACTGGCACAAAGTTTCGCGGGTTTACCGGTATGCACCCAACTTAAAAAATTAGAGGCAGATATTGCGATCATCGGTCTGCATTATGTCAGTCCCTATCCTGCAATATTGACAGCAGCTGCGACAGGTAGGTTATGGTGAGGTTGATCTGTTTTTCAGACAAAAGATCGGTTCTCTGTTCAATCTGTTTACCGATGCCGCCGCGTATCATTCGGAAAAGGCCGGTTTCGGCCCCCGGCACCTGATTAGGACCGGGCATGCCTGGGTCCTCAACAAATTCGGTGTCCGGATTGATCGATATCCCGAATATCGAGAGATGCTCAGGGGGTTGACCTGGCACCGTGGTCAAAAGGGGGTGCGGGCGTACCGGAAGTTTGAAGTTTTTGCCGGAAATGAGCGGCTCGCGGCAGCCTCCTCGGTGTGTCTGTACATTGACATGCAAAACAAAAAGATACTGCGTCTGCCCCGGACGGTGGGGGCGGACTATACCGTGGAAACGGAAACGGCACTAAACACGGTGCCTGACCGCTGGAAGAGCCAGCGGTTTTTTTCAGCGGAATCTTATGTTAAAACAACCATCCGCCGTTCCGATTATGACCCTGTCGGTCATGTCAACAACGCTGCGTACCTTGATTATATCGAAACGTCTGTTCTGACCGGTTTCGGCGATACGGCGCGCATTAAAACGCTCAATATAGAATTTTTAAAAGAGATTGATCGCGACGTGGACATTATTTCCACCGGGCTGAAAGACACGGGCCAGGGCTGTCTGTTTAAAATATGTGACGATGCGCAGGTGTATGCCTGCGGTGAATTGGCCCTGGACCGGTCATAAGGATCCATGGGGGAAGATGACCTTGGGTCCTGGATAAAAATCGGTCGATGGGGCCGGACCATGACCATCCATCATGGGCGTCGCAGGACTTATTGTGTTCTCGAAGGTCGAATCAGAGCTGTTATGTGGCATTTAATAATTGACACCAGAAATAGATACGAGTATATTTAGTTGTATCAAAAAAAACTCGCGTGTATTTTTGGATAGGGATTAAAAAATGTCTGACTACCTGAATCGATATATCGAAAAAACTGTGACAGATGATGTGGAAAAAAAAATGGTCTTTATTGCCGGGCCCAGGCAGTCCGGAAAAACCACCCTGGCACAGCACCTTTGCGAGACTGCCGGATTTGACATAAAAAAAAGATATCTCAACTGGGATTCACTGGAAGACCGGGAAAATATGATAAAAGAACGTTTTCCCACCGGACCGGGTTATCTTATTCTTGATGAAATTCACAAATATTCCCGGTGGCGGCAGGTTGTAAAAGGGCTTTATGATAAACGGGGCAACGCGCTTCAAATATTGGTCACCGGCAGTGCAAGGCTTGATTATTATCGACGCGGAGGTGACTCCCTGCAGGGGCGATATCATTTTTACCGTCTTTTCCCGCTGACATTTGCAGAATTGAATGCACGTTCAGCGTCTGTGGTAAAAGATCTCCTCCGATATGGGGGGTTTCCCGAGCCCTTTCTTATGCAATCCGATAGAGAAACCAGACGCTGGAGCAGAGAATACCGGACAAGAGTTATTCGGGACGATTTGGCGGACCTTGAAAATGTTAAGGATCTGGGGATCATTGAACATCTGGTATTGCGGCTGCCTGATCTGGTTGGAAGCCCCCTTTCAATCAACGCTTTGAGAAACGATCTACAGGTTTCGCATCAATCGGTCTCACGCTGGATCACCATGCTTGAGAACCTCTATATGATTTTCAGGATATATCCGTTCGGGGCTCCTAAAATCAGGGCTGTCAAGAAAGAAGCAAAGCATTATCATTCTGATTGGACGGCGGTAAAAGATACCGGGAAACGGTTTGAAAATATGGTTGCCTGTCATCTGTTAAAGTGGTGCTCGTTCCTTCAGGATACAGAAGGGCGTGAAATCGGACTTCGTTATTTCAGAGATATCGATAAAAGAGAGGTGGATTTTGTCATTATCGAAGATGGGAAACCCCTGTATTGCATTGAATGTAAAAAATCCGACAAAAATTTAAGCCGATCGCTCTATTATTTCAAGGTACGTTTTCCTGATGTGAAGGCGGTTCAGGTGATCCTTGAAAATGACATTGATCTGATTACAAAAGAAGATATCAGAATATGTTCCGCCCATTATTTTCTTTCCGAGTTTATTTAATTGAACTATACTGAAGTCTTAGTGTCCATTGCCATTATTTCGGCGACCCGCTGTACCACCCGATCGAAATCATAGCATCTGGCTTTTAAATCGTATTTCTGTTCAAGCTTTTCTTCGGCGGATTTGAGAACATTTTCTACAAAATCACGGTCACCTAAAATACGCTCATCTCCCTTGACCCGGATGCCGGCTTTCAGAAGGTCTTTGAGAACCGTCCAGCCGCCAATACTCCTTAATAATCCGCCGCCGGTAAAATCGGGGCGTTTGCCTTCGATAATCCCCTTTTCGACAAACACCCGATACCTTGTTCGGGCCAATCTTCTTTTTTCGGAAAACAGCCCATAAACATAATCAACATTCTGCCATGCCTGCCTTGTTTTATCCATAAGAACGCTGTGCCGCACCATGGATATTTATCCAAAAGCTGATACGACGGATATTGTAAGGGTCACAAGGTAAAATACCTTGACTATGATTGGTCGCTTAACGGAGAATAGAATAAAACAGTTTGCTAAAACTGTTTTCCCATTGAATCGTTCTTATCCGGCAACGGAAATGGCGCCTTATTTTTAAACCCCTGCAGAATATTAAAACCAGAAAAAAGGAAGGATAAAAGGCTATGAAGATTGCAATGATCGGTTTGGGACGGATGGGTATGAACATGGCAAGACGGCTGCTCCGCGGAGGCCACGAGGTGGTTGCCTACAACCGCTCACCGGAAAAAACAGATGCCATGGTAAAAGAAGAAGGAGCTATCGGGGCGTATTCGCTTGCCGGGGTGGTTGAAAAGCTCTCTCAACCCCGCATCATATGGGTAATGCTTCCGGCCGGACAGGCGGTGGATGATCACATTCATCAGCTCAAGGATATGCTTTCACCGGATGACATCGTTGTAGATGGCGGTAACACCTATTATAAAGATGACATTCGCAGGGCCGAACTCCTTGCTGAAAAAAACATCCGGTTCATGGATGTGGGGGTCAGCGGCGGTATATGGGGGCTTCAAATCGGGTACTGCATGATGATCGGTGGGGGAAAAGAGATATTTCATCGCCTGGAACCGGTATTTAAAACCCTGGCCCCGAAAGAAGGATACCTTTACTGCGGGCCGTCAGGAGCGGGTCATTTTGTTAAAATGGTACATAACGGCATCGAATATGGGATGATGCAGGCGTATGGTGAAGGGTTTGAAATTCTGGCCGCATCCGATTATGCAGCTTCTTTCAACTTTGCCGATATTGCCCATCTCTGGAATCAGGGAAGTGTGGTGCGGTCATGGCTGTTGGAACTTGCTGAAGACGCTTTTAAAAAAGACGAAAAACTTTCAGATATCAAAGGATATGTTGAAGATTCCGGAGAAGGAAGATGGACCATCCAGCAGGCTTTGGAAACCGGCGTACCGGCTGAAATCA
>CAZFXX010000157.1:0-7550 GCA_964522985.1 uncultured Desulfobacteraceae bacterium | reverse complement strand
ATATTGTGGCCAAACCGGTCAAGTATATTGCCGATCTGGCTAAAATTAAAATTCCTGAAGGCACAAAGTTTCTCATGGTCATGGGCAAAAAAATCGGCCCTGAAGATATGTTCTCAGGTGAAAAATTATCCCTGACCATGACCGTCTGGAAATGGATCGATTTTGACGATATGCTCGATCGTCTGGAAAAAATACTGAAATTTTCCGGTGAAGGGCATTCGGCTTCGATTCACAGCACACGGGATGACCGTCAACTGCAGTTGGCAATCCGGGCCAATGTGGGCCGTGTAAACTGCAACATGCCTCATGGCGCAGCCAACAGCGGCAGCTGGTTTTCGGGCAATCCGTTCACCGATACCCTGGGCTGCGGCACCTGGGCCGGAAACATCAGCAGCCGGAATATCAACTGGCGTCAGTTTCTCAATTATACCAACCTTTCGGTTCCGATCCCCGAATTTCATCCCAATGAAGAGGAACTTTTTGGTGATTACCTGAAAAAGTACGGGAAAGAGTAAATCCTGTCAGTAAAAACATTTGCTGATTTTGAAAAGAGGTTAAATAACGCGTGGTGATCCTTACCAAAAAGGATTGCCGCGCGTTATTTGTTTTTACTTCTGTAAGGACATATGTTATTTTTTTTAAAATCTGATGATGTGATATTATTTTTGTGCAGACTGCGGATAGATTTACTGAAAAAAGCGAGATTTGATTATGATAAAAGCGGTTATTTTTGATTTTGGCCAGACCCTGGTTGACTCGGCCGATGGATTTCGAGCGGCTGAAAAAGAGGCTCAGGCCAGGATTTACCCTGATTTTAATAATAAATCCTGGACAACTTTTTTAAACACCTATCGAAAGGTGCGCAGGGAATATCAGGAAAAATCAATTTTTTCGCGCAAAACTATCTGGCAGGAGATTTATAATCGATTGAATCGTAGACCTGTTTCAGGTTTTCTGGAAAAATTCGAGAATGATTACTGGGAGACGGTTAATACTATGAGCCGTATATTTCCTGAAGCTGAAGCCGCATTAACAAATCTGGCCCGTGAATACCAGTTGGCCCTGATAACCAACACACAGGGGCAGAAAACGGTTGGAACCCACAGGATCAGCCAGTTTCCGAAGCTGGAGCAATATTTTGAGGTGATTGTCGTGGCAGGTGAGCAGGGAGTGCCGCCCAAACCCGACCCCACACCTTTTCAACTTTGTCTGGAAAAACTGGGGATAAAACCGGATGAATCCGTGTATGTCGGTGATGACTGGCGGATCGATATATGCGGCGCGGCAGATATGGGAATGCATCCTATCTGGCTTAAGCATGAAACGGTCCGGCGAAATTGGCCGTCTGTGGAAACAAAGGTGCCGGTGATCCATCGGCTGGATCAACTGCTTGATTTGGACCGGTTGCTTGAGGCTGTTGAAAACAGGGAGGAAAATTCGGAAAAATGAAAACTGCGGCAAAAATTCGAGAAGTGTATGAGCTGTATAAAGGAAACGCTTTTTCTTTTGTAAAAGAAGCGATCACCCTGCCCAATGGCCGGGATACGGAGATGGCCATGATTCGTCACCCCGGGTCGACGGCCATTGTGCCGCTTTTAGGCGACAACACCGTGGTGATGGCGCTTCAGTATCGTCATGCCATAAGAGATTATATCCTGGAGATTCCAGCCGGGACCCTGGATCCGGGAGAAACGCCCGTGGAATGCGCCCAGCGGGAACTTGAAGAGGAAACCGGCTACAGGGCCGGAAAAATGACGGCTCTCTCACAGATCCATATTCTACCCGCATATACGGATGAAAAAATTCATCTGTACCTTGCCTCGGATCTTACCCCGTCGGAACAGCATCTGGATGCGGACGAAATTATCCAGGTAAAAAAATATCCTTTGTCGGAGCTTATCCGGATGATTGACAATGGAACGATCACGGACGGGCTCACCATAGTATCAATTCTGACAGTGGCAAGGCGAATTAATGCTTTGCCCCGGACAACATAGAGGCTGATATGGGTACTCAGGAACATAAAAAAAATGCGCCTCGAAGGGTCACGATAGGCATTTTATCGATTTCAAGCACGCGCACCCTATCGGACGACGAAAGTGGCCGATGGATCGGCAAAACAGCTCTTAAAGAGGGACATAGAGTGGTGTTTCACCAGGTCCTCCCGGATGACGGCACCACCATAGCCGACAGCATGCAAAAACTGATCCGGCAGCATGCCCCCCAGGCTGTTCTGCTTACCGGGGGCACCGGCATTACCCCTAAAGATGTCACTATCGAAGCGGTTCGTCCCCTGTTTAATAAGGAATTGACCGCATTCGGGCCTCTTTTTGCACAGTTAAGCTATGAAGAGATCGATTCTGCGGCGATGTTGTCCCGGGCTACTGCCGGAGTGGTGGACAAAACAGCAGTATTTTGCATGCCCGGAAGTATAAAAGCATGTAAACTAGCATGCAACGCATTGATTTTCCCTGAACTGGGGCATCTTGTAAGTCATATCCACTCAGGGTAAATTTTTTGTTCGAGAACGGATTGCAGCAATATCAATATTGAATTTTTTAACCTTGTAATGAATAGCCCGGCGACTGATGCCCAGCAGTTCGGCTGCTGTTTTCTGGACGCCCCCTGTTTTTTCCAGGGCCCTTATGATTGTATTTTCCTCACTGCTTTCCAATGAATAGGGTGCCCTGTCCGCCAAAATACTTTCCGGATTTGGCGGCAGGCCTGTAAGTTGCAGGTCACGTACCCGCAGTTTGCCGTCCTGGCATAATACAATCGCGGCCTCCATAGCGTTTTTAAGCTCTCTGACATTGCCCGGCCAGGGATAGTCGCAAAGCCACTCCATGGTTTTTGGTAAAATTTCAACCATGGCAATACCTTGGGCTTTGGAATAAATTTCCGCAAAGGCCCGGACCAGATCCGGAATATCTTCCTTGCGGTTCTGCAGGCGGGGAACATCCAGGGAAACTACCCGCAGTCTGTAGTAGAGATCTTCACGAAATCGGCCCCCTTCGATATCGGCGGTTAAATCTGAATTGGTGGCGGCGATAATGCGGCAGTTGACCGGGATTTGACGAAGGCTGCCGACCCTTTTAATTTTCCGGTCTTCCAGAAACCGGAGTAGACGCATTTGCATTTCAAGTGAAATATTACCGATTTCGTCTAAAAAAAGAGTACCGTTATCCGATGCTTCAATTAATCCTTTTTTGTCGCTGATCGCATGGGTGAAGGCACCCCGTTTATGGCCGAACAGTTCACTCTCCAGAAGTCCCGGCGGTGTTGCGCCACAATCCACAACGATAAAGGGACCTTTACTGCGCGGGCTGTTGCGATGAACAAGTTTGGCAACATGCTCCTTGCCGACACCGCTTTCTCCAAGAAGTAAAATGTTTACATCGCTTGGTGCCACGCGGGCGATAATACTGTAAAGCTTGGTCATAACAGGGCTTTTCCCCGTATAGAGGGACTGCGGCGGCAAAGGCGGACCGTTTGGTGGCAGTGCTGGCGTTTGCCGCTGCAGTATTTCGTTGATTTTATCAAGCAATTCATGACCGTCAAACGGCTTGGTCAGATAATCATAAGCACCGGCTTTGACAGCCTTGACCGCATCGGGAATCGTCCCGTAGGCGGTCAGGAAAATGACCGGCAGATCCGGATGGAGTGAATGGACTTTCTCATATAATTCCAACCCATTCATGACGGGCATCTTGATGTCGGACACGATGAGATCGACCAATGTCTCCTTTATCCTGTCGAGAGCCTCCATTGCGCTGGCAGCCTTAATCGTTTTATAACCGGCAAAGATCAGCCGTGCTTCCAGGACTTCAAGTACGTTCAAATCGTCATCCACGATTAGAATTGTACGTTGCAAGGCAGTGGTTTTTTCTTTGGTATGGCTCATGGGGTTGTGATCTCTTCTTTTTTTTCCTGTATTTTTTGATCAATATTTTTTATGGCATTGATCTGGTGTTCCAGGGTCTGAATCCGGGTTCTCAGATCATCGAGTTTTTGTTCCAGATTTATGGTTTCCAGGTTTTTTATTTTCAGCTTTGTGTTTAGTGCCTCGATGTCTTGATTTTTTGTTTGAAGGTTTTCGTAATTTTCTTTGCGAATTTGGGACTTTAAGGCTTTAATCTTGGCCTCAAACTCCTTTTTTTCAATTAATCGGGATATCAGCAGCGGATACAGAAGATGTGGGTCACCGCTTTCCCTGCCGGGCGGGATCTGTTTGATCCATTGGTTCCACAATTCAATGGCCGTTTTGAATTCAGTGACATTGCCCGCCAGGGCAAGGTCGGCGCAGGCCACTCCGTATATAGATCTCTGCTGAATAACAGGGTCTGTGGCCTGTTGTCGCAGGTCTTGAAAAATGCTTCGAGCTTTTTTTATATCACCTGCTTTCAGGGCCTGGCTGCCTTTTTCGATTCTCTCCAAATCTTTACTGTGCAATTTTTCCCATGGGAAAACAGCCTTTGAAAACATATGACTGCATCCTGCGATAAAAAATGATCCGCAACAGATCACCAGTAGGGGAATCAATGCGTGTTTGATTTTTTTGAATTTTTTCATTAAATTTGGTTTGCTGTTTCCGGTCGGGCCACCGGTATCGTAAAATAAAAAGTGCTGCCTTTTCCAATCCGGCTTGAGATCATAATCTTTCCTTTATGCGCTTTAACGATCTGCCTGGAGATGCTCAAACCGAGCCCCACACCGTCTGTCTGCTTCCTCATTCCCCGTGCCTGGTAATATTTATTGAATATCAATGCCTGCTCTGTTTCAGGGACCCCCGGGCCATTATCCGAGATAGAAAAAATGACATTCCGACCGCTATTATCAAGCGCGGCGGTTACTTTGATTTTGTTGCCGCTGTCTGAAAACTTGACAGCATTTCCCAGAAGATTTGAAACGACCCGTTGCAGTTGATCCGGGTCAGCCATCACATTCGGCAGATTCGGAGGTGTTTTCGTTTTAATTATAATTTTTTTTGATTTAGCCGACAAAGACACATGTACAATGCATTCCGATATAAAACCGGATACTTCTACCGGACAGAGCTCCAGCGCAAGTCCGCCTGATTCAAGTCGTGATACAAGCATCAGACGGTTTAGCAAGTCACTCATCCGAACAATCTCATCACTGGCGATGGCAAGAAATTTTTTTTGTTGCTGATTGACGGGTCCCAGAACCTCTTCCGTAAGCATGTTTACTGATTCCCGGACGGATGTCAATGGTGTTCTTATTTCGTGGCTCAGCATGGCGATAAAGTCCGAGCGCATTTCCTCTTCTTCCTTTAACAGTGCGGTCATTTTATTAAAGGTATCGGCCAGTTCTCCGAATTCATCTTTTGACCTGATGCGGATCGGCAGGTTCGGTCCCTCTTTTGAGACAGCTCGGATGCCTCTGCGCAATTCACGCAGGGGACGAATCATGGAATACGATAAGAAAAATATGCCTATTAGTCCGGCTGCACTCGCAATCCCAATTCCGATAAGTCCGTTTCTGGCGGTCATCAGGCCTCGACGATTCAGCTCCAGGGTGGCAGCCTGAACCGCCTGCTCATTTTGATTTCTGGCCAGGGAGATTTGCCGGATCCAGCCGTTTATCACGGATTCGGGAACCCACAAGGCGTCAGAGGACGTTTTTTCTTGGGAAATTTTAAGTGTGTCCATAATATTTTTGTAGTCGATAGAAATATTTTGCCACTGCCTGGAAACCGGTAGCCCCTTTGATTTCAGAGCCAGAATGCCTGCCAGATTTTTTTTAAATTGTTTTTGGGCTGAAATAAAAAAATCAAGATACTCCTTTTTGTAAAGCAGGTGATACTTTGTATCGTTTTCTTCCAGAGAAAGGAGATTTTCGATCATTTTTTTTGAGTAGGCGGCAATTGGATAATTTGTATTTACGATCTGTTCCGACAAGCCTACTATTTGCTGGGCATTAACGTAAAGAAGCAGAATAGTGCCGTAAAATATGAGTACGATACTTAAAAACCAGGTAAACAGTTTGCTGGTTATGCCGAATTTTGATCTGATTTTTTCGTAATTCATCATGGATCCGTAAACCGGAAGTTCCTTGTTGTTAAGTTTTTGAACCTTATCGCCGATCCTGTATTGCCATGCCTCGGGCAAATTATGGGATAGGCTTGTCATGGCAGGCGCTGCTTATTTTTGCGCGAACTCTTACTGGCCGTTATGGTAAGTCCTTATACGCCAATGTGCAACGTCTTTTTGTGGGTAAAAAGAGTACATGACTGCGCAATAAGTGTAACAATTGGTGGGCATGAACCGGTATTAATGAGTACAAATGATATGATTTAGAATAAAACGAGGTAGATAGTGTCCACCAGAGATAGGGTATTTGTTCAAGATCAAGCATGTACAAAAATAACCACAACATATATTTGATATTCCGAGGGCCATTTGTACATAACAATGGAATTGGGCAAAAAGATCATTTATATATGGAAATTATATAAAAATATGGCACGAAAAATGCTTTATTAACGATATTAGCGATATGCGGAACAGAAACCGGTTGATATACGAATACACTAAATAAAAAGCAGACGGCAGGATGAACAAACAGGATGTAAATGGTCTTTTTTCAGTGCAGTATTTGCAAAATAAATTTATAAAATATTTTTATTCCCATAATATCGGACTAAAGCAATCAGAATGTCTGTACCGTCCACTTCTCCGGATGTTCTGGTTGACAATTCTTATAATTTTTTCCTGCTCTACGGCTTTGGCCGCTCAGGTCCAGTTGGCATGGGATGCCAATTCCGAAAGTGATCTTAAGGGATATAAAATATATTATAAAACCGGTTCTCCCGGGGCCCCCTACGACGGTAGCGGTGCAGATCAGGGGCCGTCAGGCATTACCCTTCCGTTAGAAACGATGGAAGATTCTGAGAATCCTGAATTCACGTTGACAGGGCTGCTGGATGGCCAGACCTATTATCTGGCTGTTACGGCCTATAATGACAGTGCTGAAAGCGGCTATTCCAACGAGGTGATATTTGAAGCAGTGAATAACGCCCCGACCGCTGATGCCGGTGCCGAACGGATCATTGCTGAAGGAGACCCGGTAACCCTTGACGGTTCAGGTTCTGCTGACTTAGGCGGGGCCATTGTGACGTATTTCTGGGACCAGATTGCCGGTCCGGCAGTCACACTGTCTGATCCAGGGACTGTCAAACCCGATTTCACAGCACCCCAGGTATCCAGTTCCGGCGTGATGTTGACATTTCAATTGACCGTAACCGACAATGGCGGATTAACGGACTCGGATGCGGTTGATATCAGTGTTAATGATCTTGTTTCAACAGACAGAGATGGAGACGGCGTGGTTGATAATCAGGATGCTTTCCCCGATGATCCGGATGAGTGGATTGACAGCGACAACGACGGCGTCGGCAACAACCAGGACACGGATGACGACAATGACGGAATGCCCGATACCTGGAAAATCGAATATGGCCTTGATCCCCTAAGCAATGATGCCGGGCAGGATGCCGACGGCGACAATTTCAGTAATATCCTGGAGTATCG
>CAZFXX010000156.1:0-7566 GCA_964522985.1 uncultured Desulfobacteraceae bacterium | reverse complement strand
GCTTTCTTTATAATAAAATGGCCCAACCGTTTGGTAAGGCCAACCTTGTCAAGGGCAATGGCAAAAATCAGGCAGCACATGATAAAAACGACAACCGGGTGCATATAAGGCGCCCACGCTGTTTTCACATCGGCAATCTGCATGACAACCAGAGAAACGCCGATCAGAATAGCCGTAATTTCAAGTGGAATCGGCTCCATCACAAAAAGAAAAACCAGCACCACCAGCACCGCTAAAAATCTTTTGGCTTTAGGCGCCAGACCGTCGACATAATCCACCCGTATATCCGGCATTTGTGCAGCGAGGGCTTTCGCCGTTAAAAACGCAGCCGTTAACTGAGTCTTTGCAGAATTTTTGGCCTGAACAATATAGGCATCGGCATTACCTGTCGATAACAACGTAAAATTATCACTGATTGTTTTGAAATAATTGTGGCTGCCATCTCCGCTGATCCTGAATTTTGTGCCTTCCGGTCTGGGTAGAATCATAATAACAACACCCAGCAAAAGCGCCATGCAAAGTTGAACGTTTTTATTTTTAATAAGCGCGGTCATCATCATTCTCCTTGAATCTCGAAATAGCCTCAGTATAATTTCAGTATAGATAGATTGAGCAGCACCCAAAGGTACGCCGTTGGAAGGTTTTGTTTAGCTCTCAATCCTATCGCGCCCAATTGCCTCGTTTATCTTTTGAACCAACGCCTCCAGTTCGTAGGGTTTTGTAAGGTAATCAAATGCCCCATACTGTATTCCGTCTCTGGCTGCCTCTTCAGACCCGTGCCCGGTGAGCATGATTACCGGCATGTCGGGATCCATTTTCTTGAATATTTTCAATATCTCAATCCCGTTCATATCTCCCAGTTTTAAATCAACCACCGCCGCATCAAAAACCTGCCGCCGAAGCACTTGAATACCTTCGGTGCCGCTGAATGACTTGACGATCTCAACCCCTCTTTTACCCATGCGTTTCGCCATGACATTGACGAAACCTTCTTCATCATCCACCATAAGGACTTTAATGGGGGCATTTGATGTTTTATTGTTTTTTCTCATTTAGTTTTCCTAAGGGCGACGGGAAGTGATTTCTTTCACACGTGCCGATATAATCTTTTCCTCATGCTGTCTTTTTTTAGCCACTGCCTCTCCTACCTTGGAAACCAGAATATCCATGTCGCAGGGTTTCATTAAATAATCAAAGGCCCCCATTTTCATACCGTCTATCCCTGATTCAACGGTAGCATGACCGGTCAGCATGATCACCTCCACCAGAGGATATCTTCTCCTGATTTCCTGAAGGGTTTCCATTCCGTCCATTCCCGGCATCTTCACATCAAGAATAACAACTTCAATCGACCGGTTCTGCTCAAGAAGATCCAAAGCCTCGGTACCGCTGTGGCCGGCGATAATATCAATATCCCTTCTGCTCAGGCGTTTGGTCATTGTTTCAACAAAAGGAACCTCATCATCTACTAAGAGCACATTTGCTAAAGACATATTCTTATCTCCTTTTATGCCGCCGTTTCAATCTCATGCCGCCATGTTATATTAACAAAAAAATACCTATTCGGCTGAAATCGGGATACTGATAGTAAACGTAGTCCCCATATCCAGCACACTCTGAACATCTATCCTGCCCCCCATTTTATTTATAATTCCATAACAGATAGACAGGCCGAGACCGGTTCCCCTGCCGACCATTTTGGTTGTAAAAAAAGGATCAAATATCCGGGCCAGATTCGCTTTGGGGATACCGGGTCCATCATCCGCCAGACTGATCTGAAGGGCATTATCCTTTTTCTGCGCCGTTATCCTAATTTCTCCACCATTTTTATCCATGGCATCCAGCGCATTGTTGATCAGATTAAGAAACACCTGTTGCATTTCCGATGCTGAGGCCATTATTTCAGGAAGGTCATCCGCCATATTGATCTTTATTGCAACATTACTGTATTTAGCCCGCTGGGCCGAAAGAGAGATGATGTCTTCAAGCATTTCATCAACGGAAATACGATGGATCCGAGAATCTGTTTTGCGGGCAAAACTCAGCAATTTATGCGTAATCTCCTTGCAGCGCTTCCCCTGGGTATTAATCTGTTTCAAGGCCCTATCAAATTCATCCAGGTTTTCACTGGCATGAAATTCCTCTTCCTCCAGAAGATCCTGAATCCAACCTGCCTCTTCGACCATAATGGCAACCGGATTGTTGATTTCATGCGCAATCCCGGCTGCCAGTTCTCCCACGGTTGCAAGTTTCCCGGTCTCGATCACCTGTTGGTTCATTATTTCCATCTCACTGTCCGCAATTTTAAGCCGCCTGACCATACGCCGGGATAGAAAAAAAGCCATGACAATGAGTCCCACTCCCCCGGCAAAAAGGATAAAAACAGCAATTTGCTGGACACGATAAAATTCGGAAAACGCATCGGTGTATACCTGATTGTATACCAGAAGCCAGTCTTTATTTTTCAAAAAAGCAGCAACATAAATATTTTTTTGACCGTTTCGGCCGATCCTTTCTTCTACTTTAACATCTTCCGTCAAATCTTTGATGCAGTCAAAAAAATACCCGTAACATCCAGGCGTCGGTATAAATTCAAAAGCCGTCTTGGTTTGCAATTCACCCTTCCGGTTTAGAATAAAGGCAAAGCCGGTTTTTCCGATACGTATATTTTCAACAAGATTGTTAAAAGCAACAAAATCGATGGTGGCCCGTAAAATCCATGGCTTGCCATCATGAATTCTCTTTACGGCAATAATAAAATGCGGTAGACCCCGCAGCCCTAAAAACACATCACTGATGACATACTCGCTCTTCATCACCTGCTTGAACCAATCGGTGTTTGCATAAGAAGCCTGGCCCAGCATAAAAGGCCCGGCATACGTTAACTGTCTACCCTGCGCATTGATCACCCCGAGATCCACAAACACCGCCGCATATTCTTTTTGCAGCAGGACCAGTTTTTGCTGCAGAAACTGTTTATTCGACAGTGTAGCAAAGCCCTGGCTTTCAGATAAAAACCTGATATCAGATAATTTTTCATTTAAAAAATCATTGATATGCTGTTCATGCTTATGAACCAGCTCTTTGAGATGCGCATAGACCTTATCGTGATATGAAATATGGAACTGATAATAGATAATACTGCTGACCAGAAATAGGGGGATAAAGGAGACAAGCAGCATCATCAGCATATAATTTCGAGTCAATGATCGATAATAGTGACCTGTTTTGCCGTTTTTATTATTCACTCTCAAGTACCTTCGGGGCGATAAATTAAATACATTAAACGTGTGGGCAAAGTCATCAACAAATGTCACGCATCTAATTTGAAATAGTTGCACGAAGTACCATAAATAATAAATATTATATTAATTAATATTCATCAACTATTTTTTGCCCGTAACAATCCATGCAGCCGCAATTGCCGAAAAAAATCCGAAATATTTGGCATCCTTTGTGGCAAATCAACAGCAACTGACACTTTGTTGATTTTGTATTCCGGCAGTAAAAATTGGAACTTTAAATTAGACCCTGCGCATTTCCGATATTGCGCATCGGGCGGAAAATACAGGGTATTTATCACAGATCAACTTTGCCCTGGAAAATACCCACCCAGCATCTTCTTTACCAACAGCTTCAAATGCTCGATACTATCGCCTTTTTTCTCTACAAACGTGACGCCGATCAGATCCACCCCGATCTTATCGTAATCATCTGAAAAAGCATGAACAATAACCGGCAATGTGGGAATCCGATCCTGCAATTTTTTCAACAACTCCCTGCCATCCATATCCATCAGGTCAGGGTCAAGCAGCAGGAGATCAAGGGGCTCGCTCTTGTATACCATTTCAAGAACCTGCCTGCCTTTTTCCGCTACTTTGATACCATATCCCTCTGCCATCATTTCACGCTTGAGAAACTTTCTGACATGCGGGTTTCGATCTGCAATCAATATGGTAAAAGCCTTTCTCACCCGGCAATCCCCTTTAATACAGCCGGCATCATTAAAATATCTCTGAGTACCACCTGAATTCAACTATTTTTCTCGTTTGGCGCCTGTCTCCTGCATCTCAGGCCCTCGGCAAACCCGTTTAAAAAAATCCTAAAATTCAGGTATTGTTTTAGAGACCGGACTTGATGTTCCAGAAAGCAGGGAATATTGCACGAAAATTGACATACCTGCTTATGACCGATAAATCTTTGCAACCCATATGCCAGCTTTCTTATGGTCTTACTATTTTAGGTCCATTAAATTTTAAATCGAATTTGATGAAAACGGGCAAGCCATTTAGCCCTTTAAACTCGAATCGGACAGACCCGGTCAAAAAAATTTAAAGTTACCGTAATAACAGGTGTTTTAAAGAATTTTTGGGGCGATAAAAAACAAAATTAAAATCAAACAACACAAAATCAAACAACACGTTATTTATCCATGATAACTTTTAATTACCGGATTGTTACCGGGGCGAATGTATCTGTTATTCATGAATGGAAAGGATTATCTGTCAATTTATTTTACAGGGTGTAAAGGCCGGGCAGCATGAAAAGCAGGGAAATATTCAGGCGTTTTTGGGTCTGGCTAAAATCGTCAGTTGTCGCTGACAAAAGTTTTTAATTTAAGGTTATATTTATCGATCCTGGCATGCAATGTGGGCCGGGAAATACCAAGCAGTTTTGCAGCCTTCGAACGATTGCCGTTGGTCAGGTTAAGGGCCTCGCTGATCAGTATGCTGACAAAACGGTCCACGCATGAATCAAACAAGTCCGGGTTGTCTTCATCAATAAGGGCCTGACGGACCCAGCTTTGAATTGCCTGGTCCTGATTATCGGATGCTTTGGCCCGGTGAATGCTTTTCCCACCCAGGGCGGATATAATGTCCTGGGAAGAAACAGGCGTACCGCGATTAAAAATCAATATTTTCTGGATTGTATTGGACAGTTCACGAACATTTCCGGGCCAGTCGTAGCTGGCCAGGCTCTGCCTCGCCCCTGGATCGATGCCGGGGTTGTCGACACCGGTTTCAAGCGCGAAACGACGAATAAAATAATCCGTCAAAAGAGGTATATCACTTACCCGCTGAGAAAGCGACGGAAGCAGGAGGGTAACGACCTTCAGTCTGTAATAGAGGTCTTCCCTGAAGCGTCCGTCCCTGAGGGCTGTTTCAAGGTCCCGGTTGGTGGCGGCAATGATGCGGACATCCACGGGAATGGTCTCGCGTCCACCGAGCCGCTCAATGCTTTTCTCCTGCAGCAGCCTCAATATCTTGGCCTGGATCGAAAAAGGCGTATCGCCGATTTCATCTAAAAAAACAGTACCGCCGTGGGCCTGTTCGATTTTACCCACCCGACGACGAATTGCACCGGTAAATGCGCCCTTTTCATATCCGAATAATTCGCTTTCCAGCAGACTTTCGGGAATCGCGACGCAGTTAATGACCAGAAAGGGTTTATCATGCCTGAGGCTGTGCTGGTAAATGGCCCTGGCCGCAAGTTCCTTTCCGGTGCCGGATGCACCCCTGATAAGTACCGTGGCATCTGTCGACGCAACCCTGCCGATGGCTTTGTATACATCCTGCATGAGGGGGCTGCGGCCGACAATGGCGTCTTGGGTCGTGTTATCGGGAATACCATCCATATCCACCGGTGTACGCATGAATTTTCCTGCTGCCAGGGCCTGTTCTATGATCCCCAGCATATCTGGAATATCAAACGGCTTCAGGACATAATCAAAGGCGCCGATCTTGGTTGCTTCAATGGCTGTTTCAGTGGTCCCGAAGGCCGTCATGATTATGACGGGAAGTTTGGGTTCGATGGCGTGAATGGCCTTGAATGTCTCCAGCCCGTTCATTCCGGGCAAACGCATATCAAGAATAATCAGATCGGGCAATTCATGTCGGACCAGTTCCAGACCGGCCTCACCGGATGCGGCGCATTTTACCTGGTAGGCCTCTTCTTTCAGCAGTTTATCAAAACTTTTGCGCAACTGGTCGTCATCGTCAATGATCAGAACGGTGTTCAAGATCAACCTCCTTTACCGGCAGGGTAATGACAAATGTTGTCCCGCGCCCGTTTTCGGAAATCACATCCATCCATCCTCCGTGTTCCTCGATGATACGACTGGCAATGGAAAGCCCCAGACCGGTGCCCTCTTCCCGGGTGGTGAAAAACGGCTGCAGCACCTTGTCCCTGATCAATTCGGATATTCCCGGCCCATCATCCATCACACGGATCACCGCTACCCGGCTCAGCGGCTCGGCAAAACGCTCTTCTTCATGAATCGTAATTTTACCGCCGCCGGTCATGGCTTCGCAGGCATTGACCACCAGGTTGACCAGCACTTCTTTTAACTGCTCAGAATCACCCTGAATTTCCGGCAGCATCTTTTTACGAAGGACCTGCACAGTGACATTGTAGGATTTTAAACGGTGTTTCAAGAGCTGAAGGGCCGCATCGACGACCGCGGAAGGGCTTACCTTTTGTATCTGAAGTTTCGGCGGTCTGGAAAATTCCAGAAAATGCTGGACAATGGTGTCCACATGCCGAATCTCCTCGGAAATAACGTCGAAATCTTCTTTCTGGGTCGCAGTCAATTTGAGTGTCCGGTTTAAAGAGAAAAGACGCATCTTTACCGAAGTAAAGGGATTTCGGATACTGTGGGCCATGCCGGCCGCCAATTTGCCCACCAGGGCCAGCTTTTCGGCCTGCAGCAGGTGTTCACGACTTTTTTCAAGTTCATCCTGAGCGCTGTCCACATTTTCAATCAATTCCCTGACACTGCGGCTGAGGGCGTTGATCTCGTCGGCTGATTTTTCAGGCGCCTTTTCACGGTCGGCTTCCCCTGCCAGTTTTTGGAGCGGCCGTAAGATACGAAAAACCAGAATAAACAGCAACATGCCGCCAAGTATAAATTCAAACAGCATGACCAGCCAGGCGATGGCCCTTAATTTCGCGGCCTGAATGCTGCTTTTTTCACGCGCCGTAACGATCTGCCGGACATGAACCTGTTTGTATTGTTTGCACAACTCCAGGATAATAAAAAACTGCTTGCGAACCGATTGATGAAATTTGGCCCCCAGATCACGCTTGCCTGCCTTATAGCAGACAATGACCTGGTCTTTACTGACAATATATTGATTATATTCGGTCTCTATTTCTTGAATCGCTGCCTTCTGGTTTCTGTTTTCAGCCAGCCTGGCCGCGGTTTCAAGACTCTGCTTGAAAATCTGACGGTACTCCCCCAACTGCCTGAGCCAGTCCGGGTCCCCATCTAAAAAATAATAGCTGACAAACCCTTTCTGATTCACCAGAGCGGTCTCAAGGGCGGCCGCCGCCTGATAGGCCGCCATGTTCCGTTCGATAATGGTATTCAGCAGCCGGTCGATCCGGTAGGTATACCAGACCATTACCAGACCACCTATCATGGTAAGCAAAACCAGTGATGTCAGAATCGTGTATAAACGGCTACGCAAACTTATGGGGGACAGCATATTTCGAATCATAAAAAAGGGTCATTAAAACGCCAAACGCCGCACATGAATTAATATTTTTTGCTTTTCAGGGCAGGCA
>CAZFXX010000155.1:0-7589 GCA_964522985.1 uncultured Desulfobacteraceae bacterium | reverse complement strand
GACTCTTTTTCGACAAATCCGAAACCGGTGGCAATGGATTGTCTTTCAAGGTTGGAAAGGGTATTTGAAATAAGATAATATCCCAGCAGCCCCACCAGAAGGGTTACGCCTATCTGATAAACAATGGACCGTTTATCGGGATCATGCCAGAAGAAAGTGGTCGACCGGGCCCCATGCCCTTCTGTTTCAGTATGTTTTATCTGCATTCCATAATCTCTGGAAACAGACTGCCAGGCCGGCTCTTAAAACCGTACCTGACAGCCCTGATTGTTGTCTGTCAATCGTACATTACTTAAACGGTGGCGAATACATCAATCCCCCATCGGTCCAGAGAGCATTCAAACCCCGTGCAATGCCCAGCGGCGTATTAACACCTACGTTCCGTTCGAAAACCTCACCGTAGTTGCCAACTTGTTTGATGATATTATAGGCAAATTTTTCATCCAGTCCCAATGCTTTCCCATTACCGGGTGTTACGCCCAAAAAACGCTTGATCTTCGGATCCTTGCTTTGCAGCATCTGATCCACGTTTTTCGACGTAATGCCCAACTCTTCAGCGTTGATCATGGCCAGCACTGAATAATTGACAATATCTTTCCACTTGTTATCACCGTGCCGTACCGCAGGCGCCAGGGGTTCTTTTGAAATAATTTCCGGCAGAATAATGTATTCATCGGGATTTGGGGCCACAGCACGCGTGCCGGCCAGTTGTGATGCATCTGATGTAAGGCAGTCACATCTTCCGGCAAAAAAGGCTTTGGCCAGTTCTGCGGTGTTTTCAATCACCACCGGGTTCATTTTCATGCCGGTGGTCCTGAAATAATCAGCCACATTGAGCTCGGTGGTGGTGCCCGGAAGGACACAGACGGTGGCGCCATCCAGTTCTTTGGCGCTTTTGACGCCCAGTTTCTTAGGGATCAAAAACCCCTGACCGTCATAGTAGTTCACCTGAACAAAATCAAGGCCCTGTGCGGTATCGCGACTCAGGGTCTGGGTGCAGTTACGGGTCAACACATCGATTTCACCGGACTGAAGGGCGGTAAACCGTGTTTTGGCTGTCAACGGCGTAAATTTCACCTTGTCGGCATCCCCGAAAACAGCGGCGGCAACGGCCCTGGCCGTATCCACATCAAGGCCTCTCCAGACGCCTTTCTCATCAGGTTTTCCAAATCCGAAAAGATCTCCGTTAACACCGGCCTGAATAAAGCCTTTGGCTTTGACATCATCAAGGGTCCCGGCCATGGAAACGCCTGCCAGTGCAACAACCGCAAAAACAATGATACATAATTTAACAAATTTCATCCGCTGTTCCTCCTTTTGTGGTTTAGAAAATACCAAAATCGGACCGCTTCAAAGCGATCCCTGCTTTTTTAAACGGCACTTTGCTATATTGAAATCGAAGCTGGAAAACTTTGTAATCATTGGCCGTGCAACTGAATGCAAGGGACGGGAGTCGCGATGCAAAACGCACTTCATTTAATAAAGTATTTAATAATAAATTGTTATCTATCATAACCCCCTCTGGGTTTCAAGAAAAAAAGACCGCATCAGCTGTAATGTGTCGGTTTTATCCCACGATTATTCTTGCTGCCTGTTTTTCCAGCACATCACCAATGATCGCAGCATGTTTAACGCCTTTTTTGTGCAGGGCCGACAAAAGATCCGCAGCCCTGTCCCCTGCCACGCAGATCAGCAGTCCACCGGAGGTCTGAGGATCATACATAATATCCCGGAGCAGCGGATCAATCCCATGCGCCATATCAACCATTGCTTCACGAAATTCACGGTTTTTATAGGTACCGCCCGGCACCATTCCCATTCCGGCATATTCCAGAGCTTTGGGAATCAAGGGCAGTTTTTCGGAAAAAACCCTGATGGCAACATCAGAACCGGTTACCATCTCAGCCAGGTGGCCTATAAGCCCGAATCCTGTAATATCCGTACAGGCATGTACCGGAAAACCCTGCGCGATTTCAGCAGCCCTGTTGTTTAGAGTGGCCATGAGACGGGTGACATGGTCGATAATGCCGCTGTCCGCCATACCGCCCTTAATAGCAGTATTGATGATACCGGTACCCAGCGGTTTGGTCAGAATCAGTTGATCGCCCGGCCCAAGCCCACGGTTGCTCAACACTTTGTCAGGATGGATAAAGCCGGTAACCGACAAACCGTACTTGAGCTCACGGTCTTCTACGCTGTGGCCTCCCAAAAGAACCACACCTGCTTCCTTCATTTTATCGATCCCGCCCTGGATAATCTGACGCAATACCGAAATATCCATCTGCTGCAATGGAAACGCCACAATATTCATGGCGGTTTTAGGCACACCGCCCATGGCATAGATATCACTCAGCGCGTTGGCCGCGGCAATCTGGCCAAACCAGTAGGGATCATCTACAATCGGTGTAAAAAAATCAAGGGTCTGGATCATGGCGATCTCATCGGTAATCCTGTATACACCGGCATCGTCAGCCCTATCAAGACCAATGATGACATTGTTATCTGTTGGAAAATCAATTCCGCAAAGTGCTTTGTCCAGGTCCCCTGGAGGCAATTTCGACGCTCACCCGGAACCGGCAACGGTTTCAGTGAGTCGCAGCTGTTTTGTCCCTGTCAGGCCTATCATTCTTTCCATGTCCGCATCCCTCCATGCTTCGCTTAGGCGCTTAATTTTTAATTAATTCAGTCCCGATCCCCAACCCTTGAATCCTCCGACCACCGGCAGTAGGGGTAATGAGCCAGGTTCGAATTAAAATACCTTGAATCGTCAGTCACTTCCCTGCCAACCCATGAGGGCTTGTCAAACGGCTGGTTTTCATTTTCCAGTTCGATCTCGGCAACAATCAACCCGAGGTTCTCACCAAAAAATTCATCAACTTCCCATATCATTCCGTGGTATGTGATTTTACATCTTATCTTTTCAATCAGTGGAATCTCGCACAATTTTTCCAGCATCTCCCGGGCATCATTATGAGGAATTTCATATTCCCATTCAGAACGTATCGCACCTATCGCGATTCCTTTTATCGTTAAAAACCCTTTATCTTCTATGGTGCGAACCCGCACATTTCTTTCTTTCCTGCTGCTTAGATATCCCTGAACAAATTTCATTTTTTTCCCCAGGGAACGCCATGAATCATTTTTTACCAAAAATTTTTTTTCAATCTCCACGCCCATATTCGGTTTTTCCTTTTTTTAGGAACTTAACTCTTGATTTATGATTTTTGTTACAACAAAATATGAGATGGCCTTTATAGCAGCATAGCACCAGCCGCCTCATTTACCAGTTGCCCCGGTCTTTCAACTCCTGGTAGGCCGCCTGCACTTTTTTAAATCGTTCTTCGGCCATCACCTTGAACTCCTCACCGAGATGGTTCACCCTGTCCGGATGGTATTTGCCGGCAAGTTCGCGGTATGCCTTTTTTACTTCTTCTCGGGACGCACCCCTTGTAAGACCCAGAACTGTCCAGGCATCTTCGCCATCGGCTCTGGCGCCGGAAGTTTTATTGCGTCCCGTGTTTGCCCTATTTTTATCCCCGAGATCGGCACTGCCTGTTCGCCGATAATATTCTGTGGGCCTGCGTTTGGCAGGCCCGGAATAAAAAAAATACCACAACAGCCCAAGAAGGGCAAGATCATCGATCCATCCCCAGCCAGGGATAAAATCCGGCAGCAAATCATAGGGAGAAAGTACATATAACACAGCGATAACCGACAATATGAATTTCATTTTCCGCTCTCCGTCTTCTCCAGTTTCGGCACATGACGCCCTTGAAGAAAATTAATCCTTCTACCTGAAATAATCAACCCCGAAAGATACATCGGGCTGTGAGTTGACTTTCAAAAGTATAACCCGTAGAGTCCTTTCGGCTCACTCTATCAACCCAAAAATATTCAGGATTAACTTAATTCATGCAGATTGTCGGTATTACATGTTCTTTAGGGGCCGCCTTTTTATGGGCTTCGGCACTTATTCTCTTTAAAAAAAGCGGGGAGACCATCTCTCCCATGGCGCTTAATATTTTTAAATGTACGGTAACACTTGCGCTTTTAACCCCGACACTCCTGCTTTTTAATATCGAACTGTTTCCGGACTACCCGCTGTCCGACTGGTTTATTTTCAGCCTGTCCGGTATTTTTGGAATCACCCTTGCAGATACGTTTTTCTTTATAGCCCTGTCCCGCTTGGGAGCCGGAATGACGGCGGTGATCGACTGCCTCTACCTTCCGATGATTTTGTTTTTTTCCTTTATTTTTCTGGATGAAGTGCTTGGCGTAAAAGGGCTTTGCGGCGCAGGTCTGGTAATAGGTGCCATCATCATCAGTTCTGCAGCCAGACCTGCGGTAACTGTTACCCGTAAAAACCTTATCCAGGGAATTATTCTGGGAATACTGGCGGTCTCGCTGCTGGCCGGAAGCATTGTTATGATCAAGTACCGCTTACAAGAGGTGCATTTTCTATGGGCCGTCTTTGCAAGAATGCTGGCCGGCACGGTTGGGCTTTACCTGGTGGCCGTCCTCCATCCCGACAAAAAAGGCCTTGTGGCCGAGCTTTATCCGTCAAAAAGCTGGAAAACAGCCCTGCCGGCCTCTATTATCGGCAACTATATGGCCATGATCGCATGGCTGGCCGGCATCAAATACCTACTGGTTTCCGTAGCGGCGGTCTTGAACCAGCTATCGGCAATCTTCATATTCATTCTGGCCGCCATATTCCTGAAAGAGCCGATAACCCTTCCCAGACTGTCGGCCACCCTTCTGGCGGTATCAGGCGCAATTATCGTCGCCACCACGGTTAACTAGTGTCCGTCCAGAAATGATCTTGAATAAAAATCTCTGTTTATAGATAAGCACCAACTAACCCTTTATAAAAAAACATTTTTCATTCAAAACAAGACGCCATCATTTCAGCCCCACCACGGCTTCAGCAATATTATAGCAATAGTCTCCAATTTTTTCAAAATGTGCCAGAAGATTTATATATACCATTCCCTGGTCAATGGTGCATTCACCGGTACGAAGACGGTCAATATGTCCCTGACGCATACGTTCACGCATTGAATCGATTGTATCTTCAAGATATTTGGACTTCTCCATGAAATCTTTTTCATGGATTTTGATTCCCCGGATAACATGGTTGAGAAATTCATCGACACAATCTGAAATTGTTCGGATATCGCTAGTCGCTATCGAAGAAAATTTGATCTTATTTTCAATTATATTTTCGGTTGCCTGAGCAATGTTTTCCACCGAATCGCCGATACGTTCGACATTATTGGTCATTCGCATCAAACTGGAAATTTCTCTGGCCTCGGATTCACTTACATCGCTTTGATAAAGCTTGGTCAGATATACGGTAATTTCTCTCTGCATGTCATCCAAATAATTTTCTATCCGTTTCCATCTGCCAAGCTTTTTATAGTCCCGGTCCTCAATACGGGCAAGTGTTTCATCAAAAGTCAAAATTCCAGCCTGTGCCATCCGGATAATCTCGCTGCGGGCCTTTGCCAGCGCTGCTATGGGCGTATCCACAAACCGTTCACCAAAATTGGGCAGCCGAAACATATCTTTACCTTCTTCGCCTTCTCTTGGGGAAAGAAAGACAGCCACTTTAATCAGCCAGGGCAAAACAGTTAAAAAAAACAGGGCGTTGAGCACGTTAAAAACAGTGTGCCCATTGGCTATATAACGAGGCATATTAACCATTTCGCCATGGACCGCCTGGTCTGCCGGACCGCCTCCCATCCAAAACGTAAGAAATTCAATCAGCTTGATAAATATCGGAAAAAACACAATCATAAGGGTCACGCCGATAACATTGAACATGGTATGGGCCCTGGCAGCCCGATGGGCGTTTACATTTGTGGAACCGATGGTGGCCAGTTCGGCCGTAATAGTGGTTCCGATATTTTCCCCGAGTACCAGGGCCATGGCGGCCGGAAATGTAAGCAAACCCTGACTGGCCAGGGTCATGGTTAAACCGATGGTGGCAGACGAAGACTGAACCATGAACGTCAGTATTGCACCAACCAAAACGCAAAGCAGTATCCCACCGGTGGAATCCGCATTAAACCGGGTAAAAAAATCAATAAAACCGGGATCACTGCGGATGGGCGAAAGCCCTTGCTTCATTACCGTCATACCGAAAAAAAGCAAGCCGAACCCCAGAATGACCTCCCCAAGGTAACGATATTTTTTTTTCCGGCTGAAAAATTTCAATCCCACGCCAATGGCAATCGCCGGCAGGGCCGCACTGGTGAGCTTGAAGGCAATCATCTGGGCGGTCATGGTGGTTCCCACATTGGCCCCCAGAATCATGCCCACTGCCTGCTGCAGGGTCATCAACCCGGCGCTGACAAAGCCGATGAGCATAACCGTTGTTGCCGATGATGACTGTACCATGGCGGTTACACCGGCACCGGTCATACATCCAATTAGCCGATTGGCGGAAACTGCTCCCAGTATTTTTTTAATCCGTTTTCCAGCGGACATCTGCAGGCCGTCGGTCATCATTTTCATTCCCAGAATAAAAAGTCCCAGTCCGCCGATGGTTTGAACAAATACTGTAAACATTGCCTTTACTCTGTTTTATCTTGTTTATATTGCGTTTATCCAAGCCATTCCACAGCATTTTTCAATCCGGCCTGTTTGCAAACTACTGATTAATACCATCTGAAAGCTATTGTCAATTTATCTTTACTGGCAAAAGCAAGCCGGTCTTTGGCCTGGAAGGCCTGCGGCTTTAAAAAAAATCGAAATACTGGCCTCGTTATTTGATCAAAAAATTACGCCGTTTTTGCGACACCATTTATATCATATTGGCTGCCGGACCAAATTGAGGAATTGCGAATTAAAGGGTTGAGGCGCTAAGATAAAAAAAAATTTAAAATTTATCGCCACAAAACTTTAAACCCGCTGACATCAGGGCTAAAGATGCTGCATGGCCCATATGATGGGCAGAAACTTGACATATAAGCATCAAGCTGATATCCCCTGTTTACCGACTGATATTTTTAAAAAAGTTTATGTTTCTAACCGATTCAGGATACCCAAAACTTGGAATTAAAAAATCATAAAAATAAACAAATCGTGATAATTATGATTGACTTTTTGTTTCGAAATCATTATATGGCGGCCTTAGGGTTTCGCTAACGTTTGAATCGCGAATGCTTCTAAACTTTTTTAATAAACAAGGAGATCTATAACAAAAAATTCCATATCTTTAATTCAAAAAAAAATTGTCGTAATTGAGGATAGTCCTTTGTTACCGGAAAAATTTAAAAAATAACCGCCCGCTTCCAATAAACCGGGCTTGATAGAGTTCATTCACCATCCGGTAATAAACCGAAATTTTAGCGTCTAAACATAAAAATGAGGGAGACCAATCATGACGGTAAGAAACTTGCAGCCGGGAACCGTTCTGACCAGTGGCATCGGTCTGAACATGTTTTCCGATGACGAGTTGGAAAAAATTCACCTGGCCACTCTGGAGATACTTCTGGAAATGGGGGTCAAGGTTGATAGCACCCAGGCCCTTGAAATTTTTGACGGGGCCGGCTGTAACGTCAATAAAAAAACCAGAATAGTCA
>CAZFXX010000154.1:0-7613 GCA_964522985.1 uncultured Desulfobacteraceae bacterium | reverse complement strand
CAGAGGGCAGAGGTCGGAGGGCAGAAGTCGGAGGGCAGAGGTCGGAGGACAGAGGTCGGAGGACAGAAATCGGAGGGCAGAAGTCGGAGGGCAGAGGTCGGAGGACAGAAATCGGAGGGCAGAAGCCGGAGGGCAGAGGTCGGAGGACAGAAATCGGAGGGCAGAAGCCGGAGGGCAGAAGTCAAAGGGCAGAGGTCAGAAATCAGAGGGCAGAGGAAATAGGGAATCCGGCTACAAGCCACAAATTGAAAGCTTCAAGCGAAAACAATAACAGGAAAAAAACTGAAAGCGTTAAAACTGAGGAGCGGAACTGAGGACTGAACTGTTTGCGGAGTTATCTGAGATTGAGCTTGGACATGCTGCACTTGGAGAATTGAGCGGTTAAAGGCAGAACGTATTTAGCAATGGAGAAAAGGGGCAACAGAGGATATCCCTGAAATACACTTGACAAAATTACCCCTTAAGGTTAATTTAACTTATGGAAAAGCGAAAACCGCATTACGATCTTTCAACGGTTAAATCTGCTATTCGTTTGCATGGTGCGGATAGCTTTTACCGCAACGGCATTGATCGGTGCCCAGGCAATGGGACTTCAAATTACTCAGGCGATCGAAGTGGTCTGCACCATGAGTCGAGCCAATTTTTACAAAAGCATGACGACCCATGCATCGAGCCAAATCTGGCAGGATGTTTACCACTCAGAAACGCATGCCGGAATAGCTTAAATCAAGGTTACTTTGCGCCAAAATGGGGCCATCGTGATCCAGTTCAAGGAGAAATGAAATGAAGCGTGAATGTTTGAATTGCGGACAAAAAAAGATGGTACATACTGTCCGGGATGTGCCATATACCTATAAAGGACATCATACCGTTATTTCCAAAGTCAAAGGATGGCACTGTGTTGATTGCGGAGAAGTTGAATTCGATGCTGGTGAAGGTGTTCGCTTTGCCGAGGCCATCAAACAAGTTGCCAAAAAAATCGATGCAAAAGGAGCAGCTGAACTTACAAGAATTCGTAAAAAACTTAAACTGACGCAGCAGGAGGCCGCATTGCTCACTGGGGGAGGGAAAAATGCATTTTCCCGCTATGAGCGCGGCAAGACCAAACCACTGCAATCGGTTACCAACTTGTTCAAACTCCTGGACAATCACCCCGACCTGCTCGATGAAATCATTCCTGGTTCAGGACATCCATAAGTGAGAAGGTGGGCGCTTTTTTCAAGGTTGACTTACTGACAACAGAATCAGCTCAACCCCAAGTTTCCCACTTATGTTGCGAGTCCTTCTAACCTATTGAATTATGAATTTTGAATTTTGAATTAAAAAGAGTAAAAAAGGGTTAAGTTTTAAGCTTTAAGTTTTAAGTAAAGGGGGCAGTTGATGGCATATGGGGCATTCATTTAAATTCTCTTGATTAAAATCGATATGATTATCATATGAGTATAACAAATGGTCTGGGGGGTGTGATATGCCGAATCAAATCAGTATTGAGTATTCGCAAAATCTGCCGGATATTCTTCAAATAACAAAAAATGCCTTTGAGGAAGAAGCAAAAATGGCAATGGCGGTTAAGCTGTTTGAGATGAAAAGACTGTCGTCCGGCATGGCCGCAACCCTGGCCGGAATAGATAGAACCAAATTTTTGCTTGTATCGCTTTTGAGTTATGCAAAGGCATGTCGAACAGGCCTTGCCCTGTCAATCTTTGCTTTTCTTTTCGGGGTATTCAACGCTGCCCAGAGATCACTTCGTCTTTGCAGATTTAGCCAGAAATCAGGTGTGTTCTCAAATACTTTTCCAAGCAGCAAAGCGGTGTCAACGGTTACTGAACGCCTTCCGTTACAGATTTCATTGACGGTTTTTCGACTGACACCCATTGCCTTTGCAAGCTGTTCCTGGGTAATTTGAAGCGGTGCCAGATATTCTTCTTTAATGATCTCTCCTACGCTGACGGGTTGACGTTTTGTGATTATCATTTTAAATTTCATCCTTTATAATCATGGTTATCCAAATAAACATTGCCGGCTTCACCATCGGCATTGTTCCAAAAAAAAAATGAGCCGCCATTGTTTGTTGACGCGTATGCTGCATCTGCCTTTCAAGCTGCCTGAAAGTTTCTCAAAATGATTGCTTGGCAGACTTCTCAGGTCCAGGTCATCGGTAGCATTATCAAGCATCTGTATTTTCTTGAACAATTGGTTTCGGATGGATGCAAGTATTTTTTTATGATGGACATCATTTATAAAAAAATCCCGAAGCCAAGCGTCCCTGAAATTGTTTATCATAATTACATCTGTCAAGGTGACGTTTTCAAACTGAGATCAGCATCGGGGCAAATGTCGAAGAAGCGATTGGGGCTCAGACGGAAAGATTAAGTTTTAAGTTTTACGCGCTATAGTTTGGTAATCGGTTTGCGATTTAGACGGCTTTAGCGATCCGTTTTCGTATGCCTCGAGAATTTCTTTTTCATAGTCGTCAAAAGTTATCTTTTTTCTTTTTCAGCCATTTTTACCTCCACGGTATTTCCCGGTTGCCTTCCTGCTCGGTATAATCGTTTTAAGAAAATACTCGTCGCCATCTATTACACATGGAACTATATGGGCATTATAGGTACAATGTCAATTATTATAGCCGCAAGATACAAGCCACAAGCTTCAAGCGGAAAGCGGTAAAGATCAGGTCTCACGCCAAGGCGCAAAGCTCGTAAAGAAGGGCATAAGAATAATATTTAATCTTCGGGGACGTTCGTGCGGAGTGTGCACAAGTACGCAGTTTTAGCTGGGGTTCAGTTGTAAGTTTCAAGTTGAAAACGACAAGTTTCAAGCCTCAAATCGAAAGGAATGGATGATTAACGGGGTCAGCGCCCGGCTAAAGACGAAGCCGATGGCGGGCGGGTTAACGCAGATGAACACAGATTAGTCATTTGCCATACAGTTTTTTTACGACGATAGCTGGCACACCAAACGATAAAATACTTGTATTCCCATTTCACATATGATTGACTTCGTGTTCTTTCACGGATACCGCCTTCTTGAGACGACCCAAAACCAGGGGCCCTCAAGAAGGCGGTATATATCGTTTGACCGGCAAAGCCTATCGGGGGATCACACCAGCGGAGCCGGTGGTTTAATTTAATTAATTAATCAGATGCGTATCTACATGCTATGGGGTCTCCCCAATTTTAAATTTAAATCCAAAAATGCAAAGCCAACAGCTTATAGACGACGGTTGGTCTGCCATAAAGAATGCCCGGAGATGCTGATTATTATAAAAACTGGAGGGTTAGATGGAGAAACCTGATGCACTGTTTCAACCTTTGAAGATAGGAAAAACCATACTGAAAAACCGTATTGCCATGGCCCCCATGGGCCTCGACTACATGGTGAGTCCGGATGGAAGCCTTAATCAACGTGTTGTTGATTACTATCTTGAGCGGGCTCGAAACGGTGTCGGCCTGATCATCTGCTCCGTATTCAAGGTTGAAAACCGGATCGAGGCCCTGGAGGCATGCACCCCCATGCTTGGTGAAACCTCTCTGGGATACCTTGGAGAACTTTGTGACACGGCCCATTCATTCGATACGAAAATTTTTGTACAATTGACCGCCGGGTATGGCCGTGTCACCGTGCCATCCACCCTGAGGGGACCGTGCGTGTCCGCTTCAGAGAATCCCAATTTCTGGGACCCCTCGATAATCTGCCGTGCGCCGAGTTCCCGTGAGATCGGCGAGATTGCATCAGCCATGGGGGAAACAGCCGAGCGGGTACGTATTGCGGGTGTAGACGGCATCGAGTTCCACGGTCATGAAGGCTACCTGTTTGATCAGTTTACATCGAGTGCCTGGAATCGGCGAACCGATCAGTATGGCGGAAGCCTGGAAAACCGGTTGCGCTTTCCCATAGAATGCCTGGAAAGGATCCGTTCCCGGGTGGGCAATGACATGGTTGTGCAGTATCGCTTCGGCTTGAAGCATTATATGAAAGACATGAATCACGGTGCCCTGCCTGGAGAATCTTTTGATGAGGCAGGCAGGGATGTACCCGAAGGACTGGAAATGGCAAAGGCCCTTGAGCAGGCCGGGTTTGATGCGCTGCATGTGGATGCGGGCTGTTACGAGAGCCAATACTGGCCCCACCCGCCCATATATCAGAAACACGGCTGCATGGTGGATATGGCAGCCAGGGCAAAATCGGTGGTGTCGATACCGGTCATCGGCGTCGGGCGTCTGGATGATCCAAAAGTGGCGGCCGCGGTTGTTGCCGACCAAAGGGTGGACATGGTAGCGGTGGGTCGGGGACTTCTGGCCGATCCCAAGTGGGCCGACAAAATCCGATCCGGCCAAACTGATGAGATCCGGCCGTGTGTGGCATGTTATGACGGCTGTTTTGGCAATTATTCAAAATTGCGGCATATCTCCTGTGCCGTCAATCCCTCGGCAGGACGGGAGACGGCATACCGGCTGATACCCACTGACAATCCCCTGGATGTGATGGTGATCGGCGGCGGCATCGCAGGGCTTGAGGCGGCCCGGGTGGCCGCCATAAGAGGACACCGGGTGTCGCTGTATGAAAAAAACAGCATACTCGGCGGATTGGTTCGGCAGGCTGCCGTACCCGAGTTTAAAAAAGACCTGCGTCGGCTTCTCGACTGGTATATACGCCAGGTCGACAACACCGATGTTCGGATATTTCTGAATAAAGAGGTAACGCCTGATATCATTGATGCCGCGTCTCCCTCGGCCGTCATCATGGCAACCGGTGCCAGGCCGATCGTTCCCCACATTGAAGGGGTCAAGAGGAAATCCGTGGTAACGGCGGTGGAAATTTTAAATGGGGACGTCATGATCGGTAACAGGGTGGCCATCGTGGGCGGGGGCCTTGCCGGATGTGAGATTGCCATCTGGCTGTCAAGAATGGGAAAACAGCCCGTCATCATTGAAATGCTTCCCGATTTGATGGCAGGCGGCATCCATGTTGCCGGCCAGGTGAAACAGATGACCCTGGATATACTGGCCGACTGCGGTACCCAGGTCCTGACTGGCCATCGCGTCCAGGGGATAACCGCCGACGGGGTCTGGATTTTTCACAAAGATACCGGTAAAACTCACATCGAGGCCGATACAATTGTCCTGGCCATGGGGATGACCCCCAACCATGACCTGGCAGACCGCATTTCCCATAAGGTCGATCATGTGTACCAAATCGGTGACTGCAGGGAACCGCGGAATGTCATGAACGCCGTGTGGGATGCCTATGAAATCGCCCGGTATATCTAAGGGCTCGCGCAAAAATTCTATTAATTTGTTTGGAAGATGATAAATAGCAGGTACCATGAAACTCTCAAGCCAGGAACAGGATATTCTTTCAGGAAGCAGCGGTAAAATGCTGCAACGGGTGATGGAAACCATTGTTGCCTACGGTGAAGCCCTTGATGCGGAAAAGCTGGTGGACATAACCGGCATGGGGCATTTTGTCATCCCCCATGCCATACCCGGTATTTCTCCGTCCATGGAGATGCTCGATGACCTGATGGCAGCAGGCCTGAAAACCCTGAAGCCTTTTACACTCGATCCGGTTGCGCCGCTGGATTATGAAAACTGGTGGTTATCCCCGGAACAGATCGATTCTCTGGAGCACATGTACCAGAATCAAAAACCATATGATGAGAAAATGACGGCTTTGGGGCTTTGGCATGGCAAAGCCTATACCTGCACACCATACCTGCCCCAGGTCGGAAATTTACCCGAAAGAGGTGACATCCTGGCCTGGTCGGAATCCGCATGTGTGGTCTTTGCCAATTCGGTGTTGGGCGCAAAAAGCAACCGCAATGGCGCGATTATCGACCTGCTGTGCAATATTGCGGGAAAAATACCCCTGTCGGGTTTTTTAACAAACGAGGGTCGGAGGGCAACCTGGCGGATCGAGGTAAAGACCGATCGCCTGCCCATGCCGCAGGTTTTAGGCGCGGCCATCGGGAAAACTGTTCTGGCGGAAGTTCCCTACATTGTCGGTCTGGCGCGTTTTCTGGGACAGGGCATCAATTTACTTACATGGGACTACCTGCATGAACTGGGCGCAGCAGCGGCCTCAGCAGGGGCGGTCGGGCTATTCCATGTTGAAAACATCACACCCGAGGCCATCGATTACAAGACCGATCTTCTGGTCGACGGGTATAAAACCGTCACCATCAAAGACCAGACCCTGCAGGAACTGGTGGCATCCTATCCGGTTATGTGGAGAAACAAAAAAGTTGCCCCGGAAAAGTGTTTTCTGGGTTGTCCCCACCTCAGCTTGAATCAGATGGACTGGTGGGCAGATCAAATTCACCAGTGCCTGGGCAAGCATGGCGAAAAATATCTTAAGGTAAATACCACCATCTGTTCAGCCCCCCAGGTTCTGGAAAAATTTATTGAAAACAGAAAGGGATGGGAAATTTTAACTAGAGCAGGTGTGCGATTCAGCCCTGCCTGCCCCATGCAGTTGTTTGACAATCACCTGTCCCGGGATGATGCCATCATAACCAATTCCAACAAATTGAGGGTCTATACCCATGCCAGGTTTTTTCCCGATAATGAGATTGTCGATATCGTGGTAACCGGTAAGATAAGGAGGGCCATGTGATATTGAGATTCAAGGGAAGAACCGTGCTGCAGGGTACCATTGAAGGAAAGGCGCTGGTAACACGCCGGGGGTTCAACACCTATGCCAGCTTTTTTACCAGTATTCATAAGCAAACCGGAAAAGCCGTATGCGCGGACACCGGCAACCCGGACCTTTACGGTAAAAACCTGGCACACCGGATCATCTGCCTTCCCGGAACAACCGGCTCCACTTCCAGCGGTGCCGTCTGGCAGCGACTGGTAAAACTGGGGTCGGCACCAAAAGCCATGCTGTTTTCACAACCCATCGACCCTTTGGCGGCAGGCGGCTTGATCATTGCCGATATCTGGGCGGGAAAACGGATCATTACCATCGACCAACTGGGTGAGGCATTTATTAATGCGGTTGAGGAGGACGATTTCATCAAAATTCTTGCATCAGGGCAAGTGACTGTTTATAAAAACCACCATTGATTCGAACAATCAACCGCATCGCAAAATTCCTTATATGTCTTTAGCCCGAAGGTTTTGAGTTGATTGGGCATGTCCACCCCATTCTCATTTCTTTCCATACATTTTCCTGAATCTCTCAAGCTGTTTTCGGGGTGTTACGTTAAAATCAATTAAAATTCTGTTTTTATTAGTAAAAATTGGTGGAGGCGGCGGGAGTCGAACCCGCGTCCGAAAATATTCCACAATGGTATCTACATACTTAGCCTGAACTTTATAGTTCGCCTTTCAAGTCTCTATCAGGCAAGATACGTGAAAGACTAGCCTGCATAATTTCATTTGTTTCGGAGCAGGCGTCCAAAACAAATATATCCCGCTAGTCGACGCTCTTACCGGACCCGCAGGAATAGTCCGGAAGAACGCTGGCCTTAAGCGGCCAGGGCGTAGTTATAATCGTCTGCGATTATGTTTATTTCCCGCCGGTTTTACGAGATGGCAGGACCTCGGTATGCAACCATAGCTTCTACATCCCCGTCGAAGCCGTTTCGCCCCCAATTTTAAAAGAAC
>CAZFXX010000153.1:0-7644 GCA_964522985.1 uncultured Desulfobacteraceae bacterium | reverse complement strand
GATGTTGAGGCGTATGCCCCAAGAATAAAGCTGAGTGCCATGCTTAGCAATTATACGGAAACCACCAACATCCGCTTGAATGCTATTGATCCGAAAAAAGAAATCAAAGTTTGCCCCAATGTTAGTGACCGCATGAAATTCAGTGACAGCAAAATACCGGATATTTTGCTCAAACCCGGAGAAATTGTTATTCCTGAAAAACTGGCCGCAGGTTTGAAGATTAACATCGGAGATTCCGTGGTCCTTGTCGCCAACAACAGGGATGGCTCTGTAAACGGTCTTAATTTCACGGTGGCCGGGATTATAGAAAGTCTTCTAGGTCCCCAGGGCAAGGAAGGGTATATGCATATAGCGGATGCGCAATCTTTGCTTCGTATGGAAAAACCGGAAATTATAGAAATTGCCTTACGGGTTAAAAACTTTGATAATCTTGACGATGTCTACACAGACCTTGAATCTGCTCTGGCAAAGATTAAAAATCAAAAAGGAAAACCCGCTTTTGAAATACATACATGGGAAAAACTTTCACCTTTTTCGAATATAGCCAGGATGATCGATTTGATGACCATAAGCATGAAATTCATCATGGTCGCTATTGTCCTTATCAGTATTTTAAACGTTATGATGATGTCTGTTTACGAAAGGATCAGAGAAATCGGAACCATGTCCGCCATTGGAACGGCGCCAGGCAAGATAATGGCATTATTTTTGGCGGAAGGGTTATCCCTTGGGTTTATCAGTATTCTGGCCGGCAATAGTATCGGCATCGTTGGAATTTATATCTTAAACATTTATAAAATTCGGTATGCTTTTGGCCGGCAGGACAACCTTTTATTGTCTCCGACAATCAGTTTTTCAGAGCTTGCCTGGGTGTCGGCCATCGTATTGGTGGTTTCGATTTTTGCCAGTTTGCAACCCGCATACAAGGCCTCCAGGATGGAACCGGTTGATGCCCTGGGACATGTATAGGACCCGATGCAAAGAACGAATACAGAGGCGACAAGGGTGCAGAAATTTTTATATAAAAATGGAACGTTCGGTTTTCTGCGCCCTGGTGGCCAATACCCGCGGAAACAAAAAGTAGAAATCATATTTTCGGGCAGGAGATAAAAATGATGAAGAAAATATTACCGATAGTGTTTATGTGCCTGTGTATTTCTGCACCGGTGTTTGCCCTTGACGGAAATGAGATGCTTAAAAAAGTAGACCGGCATTTGAATCCGGAAAGTTTTGAAATGTATCGAAAATTGATAAATATTGAACCGGACGGCTCCAAAAAAGAATTTGTAATGTATTCGGTTAAAAAAGGAAAAGAAAAGATTGCCTCCGTCTTTTTGTCTCCGGCCAGTGAAAAGGGGAGAAGTACGCTGCGAATTGAGGAAAACATGTGGCTTTATATCCCGAATGTGGGTAAGCCTATTCGCATAACCAGTCTGCAATCGGTGACCGGAGGCGTATTTAACAATTCGGACATTATGCGTGTGGATTATAGCGCAGAATACGACTGCAAAACGGTTGAACCGGCAGATGATGGACATATTCTTCACCTTAAAGCAAAGGCAAATACCGTTGCTTATGACAGCGTCAAAATGTGGGTTTACGGTACAAGGCTTCTTCCGAGCAAATTAGAATGCTTTGCTTCATCGGGAATGCTTATTAAAACGTTATATTTTAAGAACGTTAAAGATTTCGGTGGTGGGCTTGTGCGTCCCGCCGTAATCGAGACCGACAGCCCTCTTTATAAGGATTACAAATCGGTTATTATTTTTGCCAAGGTGAATGCAAAAGATCTGCCTGATGCGGTTTTTACTTTAAATTATATGTCAAAGGTGGAAAGTTTAAGGCAGTAATGAAATTTTTTTATCTATGCACGGGATTGCTGCTGTTTTTTATGGCCGTTGCTTTGTCCTGCCATGCAGACGTAGGGGAGCAGGCATCCGATACACTTGACTTTGATCTTGATTTCGAAATTCCGGAAGTTAAAAAAAAACCCTATACGGTCCGGGCGAAGCTGGAGATATTGGAAACAGCAGGGTACCTGGATGAGGGCAGTCTTTTTTTCCATCAAAAATACCCGGACGGCAGGGATGATAAAACTTTGTGGCAGACGGATCTGGACCTGACGCTGGAAGGAAGTTACCGGGTTCAATCCGTTAATTTTTATGCGCGGTTAAAAGGCAGCTTCTATAATAACGAAGAAGAAGAGTGGCAGATCGACGGGCTGGCGGAAGAGGCCTATGTCACCTTTCAGCCGAGTCCGTCGGTTGCGCTGGATGCCGGCAAAAAAGTGTTGAAATGGGGCAAGGGATATGCTTGGAATCCGGTGGCTTTTTTCAGCCGACCCAAAGATCTTGATGATCCGGAAGCAAGCATGGAGGGCTATTTTCTTGTTGCCGGGGACCTGATTAAAAGTATGGATGGCCTGCTTAAAACCATTGCCGTGACACCGGTAATTTTGCCTGTGTCCAGTGACATCAACGACGATTGGGGTGATAGGCGGGAGATGGTCTGGGGCGCCAAGGTATATCTTTTTGCATTAGATACGGATCTGGACATCATGTTTCTTGCAGGTGAAGAAACCAGAGACCGGATAGGTGTTGACTTTTCAAAAAATATTTTTTCCAATTTTGAGATTCATGGGGAAGCGGCGATTGTTTTTGATTATGAAAAACCCCTTGTGGACAAACAGGGGGAACTGTTTTTTGAAAAATACAATGCACTGAATTTTCTTGCGGGAATTCGCTATCTGACAGAGGGCGATACCACGATTATTTTTGAATATTACAGAAACGGTCAGGGATATACCCGCGGTGAAATTAATGATTATTTTGATTTGATTGAAACAGGGTACTTGGACTATAAAGACAGCGGTAATATCGCGGGCCTTGGCCGTAGCAGGCGGTACGGCGTCCTTTATTACAATCAACAGACAATGATGAAAGATTATCTTTATCTGAAGGTGACGCACAAGGAGCCCTTTGATATCCTGTATTTCACACCCGGTATCACATCGGTTTACAATATGAACGATCACAGCCTTTCTATTACACCTCAGATGACATATATCCCCATCACCAATATCGAGCTGGATTTCAAGGCGACATTTTTTTCAGGGTGCGGCCATACGGAGTATGGTGAAAAAATAAATGACTCAAAAATTGTTATATCGGCGACCTGTTATTTTTAATAGCCCTCATGCCCTGGGGTAAAAAATCAAAGATTTTGACAAAATATGAAAATCGGTGCGGTGTGAACGTGTTCGTTAATGTAAAGGTGTACAAATACGTTCACGCGCACGGTTTTTGAAATTGACCCCGCTTCATTCTCATATAAACCCTCTCGGGAATCTCGGATATTTTTAATATGGCACGCAAAATGCTTTCAAATATTGTGAGGTTTATTTTGGCATTACCTCCTATCATGCTATCCACCTCATTTGCGACAAATCGGCCCCCGGGGACAGGCCCCGGGGGTCGATTTGCTTTCTAGTGGAGGATGATTATCTTGTTTGCGTGCATAAATCCGTCCGGTTGTCCCGGGTGTAATATTTTTTTTAATCTATGGGTTACATCATGTAACGTTACTTTTTTACAAGGTAACGCATAATCCGTAAATTTTAACTGCAAAGCTTAATCGAAAGGAGATTTTAAAATGGCTGAAAGTGTATTGGATATTACCGACGATAATTTTGAGAAGGAAGTCATACAATCTGAAAAACCTGTGTTGGTGGATTTCTGGGCACCGTGGTGCGGTCCCTGCAAAGCAATCAGTCCGGCTGTAGCGGAACTGGCCGAAGAATTTGGCGATAAGATCAAATTCGCCAAGTGTAACGTGGATAACAGTCCCATGGTACCCGGAAAATATGGTATCCAGTCGATTCCCACCCTGCTTTTCATCAAAGACGGCAATGTCGAGAATCAGATTGTCGGTCTTGTCCCAAAGACCAAGATCGAAGAGATGGTAAAAAGCCTCACGTGAAGGATAAAAATATGGCTTGATCATTGTTTGAGCCACTCCAAAGAAGCCGGGGCCTGAACTCTAAGCGGAATGAAGGCCTCCAGTCGAAACAATACCTATGACTGAAAAAAGTTTATTAAAGAGGAGAATGTCGTGCCGATCTATGAATATCAATGCAAGGACTGTGAGCATATTTTTGAAAAACTTGTTTTAAGAAGTGATGAATCTGTCGTATGCCCCGCATGTGACAGTAAAGAAACAACAAAACTCATTAGCTCAGCCGCTTTTATCGGCGGATCAAGCGGCAGTGGCAGTGGCGGTGGCGCTGGCTGCTCATCCGCCGGTGCTTCCGGTTTTTCGTGAGCCGGATAATAAAATGCGGCGGTGCGCCGCATCAGTAAAAAAAACAATCGGCTTCGCTCTGGGTGCATAGAAATTATTCATTATAATTTTTTACGTCGCAAGTGAAAACCAATCGGTAAATACAAAGTAAGGACAGTGGTAAATGGGAAAGTGCCTGTGCCATCCGGAAAAAGAAAGCAAATATATTTGCCTCAAGGATAATGTTTATCTGTGTGATGAATGCCTTAAATGCCGTAACCCCAAAATTTACTGCAAATTTCGTGAATCCTGTCCCATCTGGTTCATGGAGAAAAAAGGGTTCAGTGACGAAAAAATAGAGGCGGATCAATACGAAATTGTGTTTGAACCCGACGGCAAGAAAGTGGTTGTGCCCGAAGGCAGCACTTTGCTGAAAGCCGCTCAAATGGCCGATGTCCATCTGAACGCTTCGTGTAACGGGAAAGGCTCCTGCGGTAAATGTAAATTGGTTCTTGCGTCCGGCTATTATGAAACCGTTGACACGCCCCTGTTGAGCGACAGTGAAAAAGAGAATCATTATGTCCTTGCCTGTCTGACAAAAGTACATGGCGATATTACGGCCAGAATTCCTGAAGAGACCCTTGAAAAAAAACTCAAAGTAGCCGGTATGGGTGTCGATGCCACAGCCCGGTTAAAGGGGCTTGTCAAAGATATTACGCCGATTTCGGAAGATATTTCGCTTGAACTCTCCCCGCCAACCCTTGATGATTCCGTCAGTGATTTTGATCGGCTCACCCGGGGTCTAAAAAATGCCGGTGTGGATGTGGGCCGGCTCAACGTTGGAATAAAGGTCATTCGCGATCTGTCGGAAACCATGAGAGACGACAACTGGAAGGTCACCGCTTCGGTACTGCATAAAAGATGCGTCAATGAGGTGCTGGCGGTCAGGCCGGGCAATGGAGGGCATTTGCCCCTGGGACTGGCCGTTGATCTGGGGACCACTTCCATTGTCGTCTATCTCGTGAACATGACCAACGGCAACATCATGGCGGCGACTTCAGGACACAACGATCAGGCCGCCTGCGGTGATGATGTGATCAACAGAATCGTCTGTGCCGAAAAAGAGGGCGTGAAAAAACTCAGCCGTATGGCGCTCGCTACAATCAACAATCTTATTGGTGAAGCCCTGGACAGTGTCGGGGCCCCAAAAGAGGATATTAAAAATGTGGTTATTTCGGGCAATACCACCATGACCCATCTGCTGCTTGGTCTTGAGCCCCGGTATATTCGGCGGTCGCCTTATATCCCGACGGCCTCGGAATTCCCCATTCTCAAAGCGGCGAACGTGGGTATGAAGGTCAATCCGGGGGCCGCTGTGTTCATTATGCCGGGACCGGCCAGCTACGTGGGCGGTGATATTGTCTCGGGAATGATTTACACCGGGTTGCACCGGGAAGACCCATTGACCTTGTTTATAGACGTTGGCACCAACGGGGAAATCGTGCTGGGCAATAAAGACTGGCTGATGACCGCCTCCTGCTCGGCCGGACCTGCCTTTGAAGGGGGGGGGATTCATTGGGGAATGAGGGCGGAGGAGGGTGCCGTTGAAAAAGTAACCATTAACCCTGACACGTTTGAACCGACCCTTACCATCATAGGGAATGTCCCTCCCAGGGGCATCTGCGGCTCGGGTATGATCGACCTGATATCGGAAATGCTGCTTTGCGGCATTATCGATCCAAGGGGAAAATTTACCCTTGATCCGTCACATCCCCGCATGATGAAGGATGAATACGATACCGCCTATGTCCTTGTATTTGCCGAAGATACGGCCATGCAAAGAGATCTCATTTTTACCGAATCGGACATTAACAGCCTGATCCTCAGCAAGGGGGCCATATATGCCGGATTTTCCGTGCTCCTTACTGAAGCCGGACTGGATTTTTCTATGGTGGACCGGATCTGGATAGCGGGCGGATTTGGTCAGTACCTTGATATCGATAAGGCAATCACTATCGGGATGCTGCCGGATATTGACCGAGCGAAATTTGAATATTTGGGCAACAGCTCCATCGGCGGGGCCTACATGGCACTTTTATCCGGCAAGTATCGCGAAGAAGCCCACCAGATATCCAATAATATGACGTATATCGATTTTTCCAGCAACAGTCGGTTTATGGATGAGTTTACATCAGCCATTTTCCTGCCGCACACGAATCAGAGGGCTTTTCCCAGCGTGAAAATCAAAACCGGAAAATTCAAATCATAAAATGCCATGGTGCCGGGATGGGGCGCTAATACATTACAGATGCCCGGGAAATATCATTCAAGGCGTTACGGTTCAGAACACGGAGGCGCCGTCCTTTAAGTTCAATCATATTTTCCATGGCCAGTTTTTTTAACACACGTGACAGGGTTTCCGGCGTGCTGCCGATAATTTTGGCCATTTCTCGCCGGGTGATCATCAGGTCCACCGCCGCCTCCTCTCGGCAATCCTTTTTTATTGTTGACATCAGCAGAAACGATGCCACCCGTTGAGGAATATCCTTGAGCGCAAGAAGTTCCACAAGTGCCATGGATTCCTTGAGCCGGCAGGCCAGGACACGGATCATATTAAAAAGGATCGTCGGGTCCTGATGGGCAATATCTTTTACCAGGTCCCCTTTAAATGTTAGAAGAACGCTTTCTTCCAGGGCCGATGCGCCAGCGGGAAAGACCATGTCTGAAAAGATTGCGCATACGCCGAATATTTCCCCCGGGCCAAAAATATAAAGGGTCTGTTCACGGCCATCAGGAGAGGCTTTGAACATCTTCACCATACCGCTGATCACTACATAGAATACCTCCGCGATATCATTTTCATTGATAATCGTCTGCCCGGTCCGGTAATTTTTTTTTATTGCGGCATTGGCAAGATCCCAAAGATGCGCCTTGGTCATCTCTCTTCCCAAAGGATTGGATTGAAGGAAAGGCAATATATTCATAAAAAATCCTCAAAGCTTGATCTGTATCAATGTAAAAAACGATTTCGTATACTATACGATGCAATTCGAGCAAATTAATTGTTTGAAATGAAAGTATAATAGCAAAAATAATGAAACACGCAACTAAAAAACTGGAGGTAATGGTATGGAGAACACAGATGTTTTGGTAATTGGTGGCAGTGCGGCCGGGATTGTTGCCGCTACGACCGGGAAAGCGTTTCATCAGGATAAAAAAGTCACGCTGTTGAGGAAAGAGGAAAAGGTGCTGGTGCCGTGTGGTATCCCCTATATCTTTGGATCACTGGAAAACAGTCAGCAGAACGTTATCCCCGATGCGGCGTTAACCAACGCCGGGGTTGAACTCAAGATTGGCGAAGCGGTA
>CAZFXX010000152.1:0-7651 GCA_964522985.1 uncultured Desulfobacteraceae bacterium | reverse complement strand
GACGGCTTTTTCGCCTGGAAGAAGGGGACTGCCGGGCCGTCTGCCTTGAGGTGGGCATTCAGAATGCCGCCCTGGGGCTAATTCTGGTATTTAATTTTTTCGGTGGCATGGGGGGCATGGCCATTCTGGTGGCCTGGTGGGGCGTATGGCATATTATTGCCGGTCTGGTCACTGCGTTTATCTTCACCCGTTTCAAAACATCTAAAAACATAGAGTGTCAGGCATTGGAATGAATTTGAGGCGCCATAGTATGGAAATTCAAATATTTAACATCTCTCAATACTCAAAACGCATATTCCACTACTTTTTATAACAGGAAGGTGGCTCATGTCACAGCAGCCGTTTAACGAAAAAGTCGTCGTGATTACCGGTGGTGCCAGCGGCATCGGGCTGGCCCTTGCGGGTAAATTTGCGCATGAAGGCGCTTTTATCGGGCTCATTGATATGGACAAGACCGCCCTGGAAGCGTGCGAAAAACAGTTTGCCGACCGCGGGCATCGCGCCGTGGGCGTTGTGTGTGATGTAACCCGGCAGGATATGTGCGAAGCGGCCGTGGCGAAAATAATAGCGGCCTTCGGCCACATCGATGTACTTGTCAACAACGCCGGGATTACCCAGCGAAGCCTATTTACAGAAACAGAGGTAGCCGTGTTTCAAAAGGTCATGGCAGTCAATTTTTTCGGTGCCCTGTACTGCACCAGGGCCGCCATAGACAGTATCATCAAGCGCCGGGGAATGATTATCGTCAATGAAAGTATTGCCGGAGTGGCCCCGCTTCTCGGCCGGACCGGATACAGTGCCAGCAAACATGCCCTGCACGGCCTTTTTACCTCCCTGCGATGCGAAATCAGGCATACAGGCGCTCATGTGATGATCGTGTGCCCCGGATTCATCAAAACCAACCTTCAGACCCGGGCCCTGGGCGGAGACGGCAATATTACAACGGTTCCACAGTCCAGGATCGGGAAGCAGGATACCCCGGAGAGCGCTGCTGCAAGTATATATCACGGCGCCGTAAAACGAAAAAATCTGCTGGTGTTGACATGGATGGGGAAAATCGGTTATCGGGTCAGCCGCCTCACGCCGGGTATTTATGAAAGACTGATGACCCGGCAGTTCAAGTCAGAGCTCTGTAACTGAATTATGAATAGTGAAAATGGTTTTCCATGGGACTAAAAGAAAGAAGACAAAAGGAAAAGAACCAGCGAAAGAAGCAAATCCTGGAAGCAGCCCGCAGCATCTTGTACGAAAGCGGGTTACAGGCAGCTTCCATCACCAGGATTGCCAGTCTGGCTGAACTGGGTGTTGGTACCATATACTCCTATTATCAGAGCAAGGAGGAAATATTTATCGCCCTTCAGCAACAAGGCCTCGAATTGCTGTGTGCAAAATTAAGGACGATTGACGATACGGCAGCAGCGCCGGTGGAAAAACTCAAACAATATGCCATGGCCTATCTGGATTTCAGCCAAAACAACAGGGAATACTACGATATTATCAATTATTTCCTGGCATCGCCGGAAGTGATGTTTTCCAGGCCTTTGAAGGACCGGATCGACCGTAAGGGCAACAATATCCTGCAGGTCGTGGCCGGCACCATTGAAGCGGGTATCCAAGCTGGTATTTTTGTTGATGTGGATGCGGTCCGCTATGCCATGATCCTCTGGGCAACCCTGCAGGGCATGCTGCAGCTTAGAAAAATGAAAAACACCCTGTTAAAAGGGGAAGACTACGAGGACCTGTACGAAGCGTCTGTGAAAAATTTTATAAAGGGTCTTTACCTGTAATCACATCAAGCAAATGCAGCAACCTTTTTTGGGGATATGGTTTCGTTTTTATTTTTGTCCTGAAAAACCTGGTCCTTTGGGCCAGAGCAGAGATAGATGGCTTTGCCTTGGCGTTTTGTGTTTAAAAATCACAAATTCCAAGCACGAAATTTCAAATAAATCACAAATTCCAATATTCAATGGCCCGAATCTTCCAGGACGAGACATTGTTTGGATTTTCGAATTTGGGTCCTTGGAAATTGTTTGATATTTGTAATTTCAATAATTTAATGAGCTTTCAACAAAACAAGCTCACCGCTGCAATCTATTTTGAATGCAGGAATACATCTCAGCGGCGGATCAGATCCCCCTGTTACCCATCCCGATCCAATTGAAGGAATCTATGGGGCCTGTATCATCCTTATGATCCGGATTAATCTGTTTTGATTACAGATGCTTTAAAAATGTATACATACGAAGTAGCCAGGACTGCCTTTGATGAAAAAATGCGTGGGAGTTTAGAAAAAGGGAAAATTGCGGATATGGTCATTTTGAACCAGGATCCCTTAAAACTTGATCCTGAAGATCTTCGTTTCCTAAAGGTTGAAAAATTGTTTTTACACGGAAAAGCGTATAAATCCGGTATGGGCCTTATGGGAATGCTCTGGAATAGTTTTACAGGGAAAAAGGAGAAAATTTAAAATTCAATTGTGAAATTTTTACGCTGATTTTATCCGTAAACGCTGTCATACTCTTCATCCAGGCCTTTTTTAAGGCTGAAAAGCATTGCCAGCAGTATGCCGGTAAGGGGCAGGCCGGCAACAAGGGTAGCTGATTGCAAGGCGATCAGGCCTCCGCCAAGCAGCAGGGCTGCTGCAACACCCCCCTGGAGGCCGGCCCAGAAAACACGCTGAATCGTGGGCGGATTGGTTTTGCCGCCGCCCGTAATGATCGTGATAACCAGGGTCGCCGAGTTGGATGAAGTGATGAAGAATAAAGCGGCCAGCACAATCACCGTAATGGAGCTGATGCCGGAGAGGCGAAGGTTTTCAAAAAATGTGTATATGGCGATGGAGATATCCTTGTCAATTGCCTGGGCAATTTCGACGTCTTTGAACATTTCCATATACAGTGCAGAACTGCCAAATATCGTAAGCCATAAAAATGTCAGCAGGGTAGGTGCGAACAAGACACCCGTGATGAATTCTTTTACGGTTCTTCCTCTGGAGATCCGCGCAATAAACATTCCCACAACCGGCGCCCAGGTGATCCACCAGGCCCAGTAAAAGATGGTCCAGCAATTTTGTCGTGGAATCTGCGAAAAGGCCTCTGAGAATAAAGCAATATTCCAGAATTGATTGAAAAAATTTCCGATGTTTTGCGGTATGGCGTTCAAGATAACTAAGGTCGGCCCTGCCAGAAAAGTAAAGGCCATGAGAAAAATACTCAGGACGATCGTGATAATGCTAAGCTGTTTTATCCCTGAATACACCCCCCCCACAACGGACACCGTTACACAAACGGTGATGATACCGATCAGTATAATTTGCACCGTGGTGCTAATGGGTATCCCCAAAATATAGTTTAACCCTGCGTTGATTTGAGAAACAGCCAGTCCCTGGGAAGTTGCCAGGCCGAACAATGTCGCGACGCTGGCAAAAATATCGATGGCAATTCCGATGGGGCCGTAAATTTTTTTCCCGATAAGCGGATAAAAAACACTGCTGATGGCCAAAGGAAGCCCGCGGCTGAATGCAAAAAAACCCAACCCCAGACCCAGAAATGCATACAGTGCCCAGGCATGGAAGCCCCAGTGAAAAAAGGTGATGGCCATGGAGAGTTTTGCCGCTGCAATTGTTTCGGCGGCAACGCCCAAGGGCGGCGGCGTGATATAGTGATAGATGGGCTCGGCAACACCAAAAAATACAATCCCTATTCCTGTACCGGCGCTGAAAAGCATGCAAAACCATACAAAAAGGCTGCATCTCGGTTGGCTGTCCGGACCGCCGATTTTCAATTTTCCGTATTTGGAAAAAAACAGGAAAATCATATAGAACAGTATCACATTGACCACAATGACAAAAAACCAGCCGGTGTATTCACATACCCACAACCGGGCCGTGTTGAACAAAGTACCGACAGCTTTGATGTTGATTAACCCAAATACCAGAAATCCTATGACAATAATTGCCGAAGTCCAGAAGACCGGTGGATTGATTTCAAGACCCAGTGGGTTTTTATCGGCTAACTTGCCCGAGCCAGTATTGATCATATCTCCCTCTTTTCCATGTATCAATGTTCAGCGTTTACGAAAAAATAATGTTACATTTTAAACGTCGACGCATCAGGCCCGGTTGTGTTAAGAAAACTTAAGAATATCCCTGCATTTTCACATCTTCTCGGCCGGGCGCCTTGCACTAAAAAAATGTGAATCTGTTATTTGGGCGACCCCTTAGGATCATGCACGCAATAAACTTGATCAATTATACTCAAATTTATTTCATTCAGGATTATTACCTGCCGATTATATGGAAAAACAAATCGGCGGCAACTTAGGCATTAATGGCGTTCAAAGTATCTATTTTTATAGGGCCCTTGAACAATCGTTCTCTGAATCTGATTCTCCCATTCTGCTACCGGACGAATTTTCAGAATATCTTCGAGCCGGTCCTGTTTTTTGAGTCGGTCGTAAATTTCACACCATGCACAGGGAACATCATAAGGCACCGACGGATTTATCTCACACATACCCTCTGAGACGCCGCCGCAGGGACCGTTAAAAAGGCTTTTAGCACAGCGGGTGACAGGACATATGCCGCCTGTATATCCTATAACGCAGTCTCCGCAGGCTCTGCATCTTTCTTCATACATCCCGATATCTCTATCGATTCCAATAGCGATCGTGTTTACCACCGGGAAAACAGGTATGTCTATGAATTTTTCAGCAAGGAGCTGGGTGCCTGCGCCACAGGCCATTGAGATCAGACAGTCGTATTCTTTTACAATTTCATCGAGTTCAACAAGATACCGCAAATTGCATGCTCTTTCTACTGTATAGCTGTACAGTCGGTTGGGCAGTTTGTCGGCTTTAAAGGTTAAATTGAGCTCGGCATTCAATGCGTTTACCTCTTTTTGGCCGCCACCCAGACAAACGGATGCGCATCCACCACAGCCGATATTCAGTATTTTTTTGTACTTTTTTATGGAAGACTTAATTTCTTCAAAGGGTTTTCTCTCTACTTTAACCAACTATACCTCCTGGACAACAGTCCATTTTGCATTAGAATTGAAGGGCACGCAAAGACGTTTCATTGCAATGCGCACTATTCTGACGGTGCCTGTTTTTTGAGCACGTGGCACTGACCGCAAAGAGTGGGTGCCGGCATTTCTCCGCTTTGCGCAAAGGCTTTCCATTGAATTCCCTTGCGGGGGATCCAATATTTTTTTTTGCTTTCTTGATGGCATGATATACATAAATTATGGAATGCATCCTCAAGATTGATTTTTGTTTTAGAATTATGGCAGGAGGCGCACCTAACATTTGGATCGCCCTCTTCAAGTTCTGATTCGTCTAAAACATTTTCTCCGTTTTCATAAATGTGGTGGCACGCCAGACACTCAAATTGATCCATATGCGATTCATGGGGGAACATCACGGCAGAGCGCTCCTTTTTACCAGCGGTGTTCCTCTGAAAATCGGTAAAATCATGATCCAATAGTATATTCTCGGGTTGAGCAAAGGATATTGAAATGCCGGAAACAGTAAAAAATAGAATAAAGGCTATTGGTAGATAAATTTTATTTTTCTGGAAATACATTTTTCCTCACACTTTCTGCGGTCTATACTGGAAAACGATAGAAAACAAATTATTCTTCATCGAATTCAGGTAAAATCCCCTGTTCGCGGCAAATGCCCCTGGTAAGTGCTATCATACCCGGAATATCAATGCCCATCGGGCAGTAACAGCGTGTGCAAAGTACACATCTTTCCCAGACGATTTCTTTAATTTCCTCCAGGCCTTTTTTGTCAATTTTCCCCTTTTGCTTATATAGCCTGCCCAGAGAATTTATGAATTTATGGGAAGGCATATAGATTGGATTTTTTTCATGATTCATATACAAAAAACAGCTTTCAGCACATAACGTACAATGGACGCATAATTTGAGTGATAAACTGATATTGGTTTTATTCCTGTTAATTGTTTCCCAAATTTTTTTTGTATCAATTTCTGCTGTTTTTTCCGCTGACATTGAATTCCCCGCTATACATGGGGTCGGGACGAAATAAATTGAACAAAGCGTGCAAAAATTTTGGTTTGCCGGTTTTATATAAAATCAGGCAAGGGCGGTGACTGCCGGAGACTTTATACACGCCGCCTGTATAAGGCAGTGTAGATACGCAGTGAAGCGCTGACACGGACCAAAAGACGGGTCATATTGTTCAAATGATTGGGTTCACGATCCTGGTAATATTTCATTTTAGGCTATTTTTTCATAGGTTTTGGTGCTGTTGAATTCACTGTTCATCGGCCGGCGTTTTTTAGAAAACGATTATCCGAGCCGTTAAAATGTTAAAAATTTACCATTTTTCGATATCAAATTTTTCTTTTCCGAAATACCATTTTTTGAAACTGAATTTTGGGCTTCCAAAGTACCATGTTCTGGTCCCGCGCCCAAAACTGTTTTCATGGGGGACCAAAAAACGATTGATAAAAAAGAATATCATGTGTGCCAGTTTTGTGAAAGGCAGTATTATAAGCATCAATTCACCAAAGAGCATATGCAAAATGATAATGGACTCATAATCAGGCATCTGGTAAAAGGCTAAAATGCCGGTCAAAAAAGGCGCCCCCGTCAAAAGGAGAATAAGATAATCATTAAAAGTGCTGATGGAGCGGACCCGTGCAAGCAGTATTCGACGTAAAAGAAAAAAGACGGCGCATGCAATAACCAGCTGCGCCATGATGTCGGTGGCTTTTTCCGGCAGACTGAAAAGCCTTATGCCCCATGATTCATAGATAAGCTTATTATGTCCCAAGAGGAAAAGCGGCGTCGCTATCAGGCACACATGAAAGATGGAAGTTATCGTTGTCATTACAGGATGTACGCCGATAATTGTGACCTTGAGCGATGCAAGCCGGCGTGCCATGGATTTCCCGTGGAACCTGCCGGTAGAAAATTTTTTGTATTGGCGGATTGGTTTAAAGCGCATCTGCGCCGCTTTTTTGCTGAGTACAAAAAATCTCAGTATCTGGAATGCCGTTCCTGCAATAAAGACAATAAATGCCAATAATGCCAGGGGGCCCCGCACAATGTCATAAAATAATTCTAAAGAAATCATACCGTATTCTCACTATAGCTTTATTAAATAATGTCCATCCGGAAATGAGAATTTTTGTTCAAAATCAAGGCATGCACAAAAATAACCACAGGGGTATATTTGATACCCCGGGGAAAATTTTGTGCGTAACGATAAGATCGGGCAACAAGACTATTTCTGGACAGATACCAAATAGTTTTGACGATCGTATTAAATTAAAAAAATGCTAATATCAATTTACTTATTTCTTGTCAAGGTTTTTGAATTTAATTCTATCAAAGGCGGCAGTTGCTAAATCACGCGATTTTTTTACTCGACCCGCACGATCCCTTTCACAGAAAGCCTGCGCAAAAAACCTCACCATAGCCAAGCGTATACCTGCGGTTTTCGCACAGCCCACTGCATCAAGGCTTCGGCACACCACTTGTCTAAAAATCGCTCAACTCAGGTATAAAATTATGGCTGCCACAGGAATCTCAAGCTTAATTCTATACAACCCTGAGTGTCCTTATTTATACTTTTTATAAAATATATCTGTTTTTGCCGAATGCAAGTTTTACCGTCA
>CAZFXX010000151.1:0-7674 GCA_964522985.1 uncultured Desulfobacteraceae bacterium | reverse complement strand
CCATTTCACAGGCCTTTTCGAGAACATCCATGACGATAAAAGAGGTCATCTCCCGCGTGCGCTTCGAGATCATTCTTACACAACCTTGTTCAGCGGATATTCGATAATACCTTCAGCACCGTTTTTAAGCAGCTCGGGCATCAGGTCCCGAACCACATCAATCCCAACAACGGTTTCAACTGAAAACCAGTCGGTCTGGTAAAGGGAAGCAATCGTGGGGGCATTCAGACTGGGCAGCAGGGCAACAATTTTTTTAAGATACTTTTCAGGGACATTCATTTTAATGCCGACCAGTTTTTCTCCCAACAGGGCACCCTTGAGCAGCAGGGCGATCTGCTTTATTTTTTCTTGTTTTGCCGGAATTTTCCAGGCGCTGTGATTGGCAATCAACTGCGTGTTGGTCTGCATGAGTTCATGAATGATTCTCAAACCGTGGGCCTTGATGGTACTTTCGGTTTCGGTGACCTCCACGATGGCGTCGGCCAGACCGGAGACGACTTTGGCCTCGGTGGCACCCCATGAAAACTGAACGTCCACATCAATCTTGCGCTCGGTAAAATACCGCCTTGTAAACGCCAGCAGTTCGGTTGCGATTCTTTTGCCGTCAAGGTCTTGGATGGTATTAATGGGAGAATCATACGGAACGGCAAGGACCCATCGGGCCGGACGGGAGCTTACCTTGGAGTAGACCAGATCCGCCACCACATGGACATTCGAGTTATTTTCGGCAATCCAGTCTTTGCCGGTAAGGCCGGCATCCAGGGTGCCGTTTTCAACATAGCCCCCCATCTCCTGGGCCCGACAGATGGCACACTCGATGGTGGCATCGTTTATTTCAGGAAAATAACTTCTCCCATTCACGTTAATGATCCAGCCGGAACGTTTGAACAGTGAAACAGTGGCATCTTGCAGACTTCCCTTGGGGATTCCGAGTTTCAACATATCTTTCATTGTTTATATACCTTTGCCGGATCAAATACGCGTTTGCCGATGATTTGCAATGATCCGTGGGTTATTTTTCGAAAAAAACAGCTTTTATATCCCAGATGACAGGCGGCCCGGCCGATCTGTTCCACCTTTAAAAGCACCGTATCATTATCACAGTCAATGCAGATCTCTTTTACAATCTGCAAATTGCCGGATGTTTTCCCCTTGACCCAGAGTTCATTGCGGCTCCGGCTCCAGTAGGTTGCCCGGCCGCTGGCAAGGGTAGCTTCCCATGCCGGTTTATTCATATACGCCAGCATCAGAACCTCGCCGGTTTTATATTCCTGCGCTATCGCGGGTATCAGCCCACCTGTTTTTTCAAAATCAAGCTCTACCATTGAACACTGCCTTATGATATAAAAATTTCCGTTTTGAAAGCCCTGTCTAAATATCTTCATCGGCTTTCAAAACAACTGCAGGTCTATACATATAGATAATGAACTACCCCGCAGCAGAACTGCGGGGTATCAAGATGAATTTTTATCTTTTTAACCCCCGATGCAGAGGATCGAGGAATTCTTAAGATTAAATTAGAAACTATTAACCGGCAGCAATAACAAAGTCAATTTATTTTTTAGCACTCTTCTTGTCAAGCATGGAGATAAGAATTTAATAAGTGACGCAAATAATGATTTGTGTTAACTTCAAAAATTCTATAAAACCTGTTGAACGGATTTTTTATCATGTCGAAAAATAAGAGTACATCTCAAATATTAAAAAAACGAGCCCGTAAAAAACAAAAAAGTTTTCTCCTCAAACTCATCAAATGGTCTCTCTGGTCTATTATCCTGGCGGCCTTTACCGGTGTATGCCTGTTGGCCGGCGTATATTTTTATCTAAGCCGGGATTTGCCTAAGATATCCTCCCTGGCCGACTACCGCCCGCCCATCATCACTACGGTATATTCGGATGATAACCGTAAAATAGCCGAGTTCAGCAGGGAAAGAAGAATCGTTGTCCCCCTAGAAAAAATTCCTGAAAAACTGCGCCAGGCCTTTGTCGCGGCGGAAGATTCCAGGTTTTATAAACACAAGGGCATAGACCTCCTGAGCATCATAAGGGCTTTTTTCAAGAACCTGGAGGCTGGAACCATTGTTCAGGGGGGGAGCACCATTACCCAGCAGGTGACAAAATCCTTTTTGCTAACGCCCGAAAGAAGTTATCGGCGCAAAATCAAGGAGGCCATTTTAGCCTATCGTATCGATAAGGTTTTTTCCAAAGAGGAGATCCTGTTTTTATACCTGAACCAGATCTATCTGGGGCATGCCGCCTATGGTGTGGAAGCTGCATCTGAGAATTATTTCGGGAAATCCATAACAGAGTTGAATCTTGCCGAATGCGCCATTCTGGCCGGCCTGCCCCAGGCTCCCAGCCGTTATTCACCCTTCCGGCACCCTCAAAGAGCCCAAGAACGTCAAATTTACGTGCTGAACCGAATGGTGGCTGAAAATTATATTACCAATATTGAAGCCACTGAAGCCATGAACACCGCGCTTGATATCAAGCCTCGAAAAAACTGGTATATTGAAGAAGTTCCGGTGTATACGGAGCATATCCGGCGTTATATCGAAAAAAAATATGGAACGGATGTACTGTATAGGGAGGGTCTTAAGATTTATGCTGCGGTCAATATCGAAATGCAGAAAATCGCTCGTAAAGAGATTGAGCAGGGGCTTGAAGCGCTCGATAAACGCCAGGGATTTCGAGGACCGTTGCAACATATCGCCCCTGAGGAGATGGAGGCGTTTGCCGAAACCTTGACCGCCGGGAAGGAGCAAAATCTTCTGGAACCCGGCATGATCGTAAAAGGTTTTGTAACGGCGGTGGACGACCAGAAGAAAACAGTGAGCGTCAATATGGGCTCTGAAAAGGGTTCAATTGCCCTAGCCGACATGAAGTGGGCCAGAACGCCTGATCCGGAGATTGCCTATTACGAGGCCAGAGTCCGTCGGCCCGGAGATGTATTGAACCCAGGGGATGTTATTCAGGTACGTCTCAAATCCAAGCGTACCGATGTTCAGCAGTGGACACTGGCATTGGAACAGAAGCCCTCGGCCCAGGCAGCCCTGTTGTGTATCGAAGCGGAAACCGGCAAAGTCAAGGCGATGGTGGGAGGCATGAATTTCAGGCAGAGCCAGTTTAACCGGGCCATTCAATCGAGGCGCCAGCCCGGTTCCGCTTTCAAGCCGATTATTTATGCCGCGGCTCTGGACAAAGGATATACACCGGCCACCATGCTTATTGATTCTCCGATTGTATACGAGGACAAAGCGCATGATTTCACCTGGAAGCCCAAAAATTATAAGAAAAAATTTTATGGCCCGACCCTTTTACGTAAAGCCCTTGCCAAATCGCGTAATGTAGTGACGGTTAAGATCCTGAAGGACATCGGTATCGATTATGCAATCGACTATACCCGTAAACTGGGGATTACATCCGATATCAGCCGGGACCTTTCCATGGCACTGGGTTCATCCGGCCTGTCGCTGCTGGAAATAAGCAGGGCGTACTCCGTATTTGCCAATCAGGGATATCTGGTGGATTCGGTATTTATCACCAAAGTTATTGACCGGGACGGCAATGTGCTGGAAGAGGCGCATCCGGTAAAGAAAAAGGTGATCGATAAAAGTACGGCCTATATTATAACAAATTTGCTTGAAGGGGTTGTAAAACACGGCACAGGGCACAGAATCAGGGCCTTAAAGCGGCCGGCTGCCGGTAAAACCGGGACCACCAACAATCTTTTTGATGCATGGTTTGTCGGATATACCCCGCGCTATATCACCGGTACCTGGGTCGGTTTTGACACGGAGCAACCTTTGGGAAAATCGGAAACCGGATCAAGGGCAGCAAGCCCCATATGGCTGGGATTTATGAAAAAAATACTGGCCGACAAACCGGTGAGGGTCTTCCAGGTGCCCGAGGAAGTTGTCTTTTCGAAAATTGATGCTGAAACCGGACTGCTGCCGATCCCCGAATCTAAAAAGACGATTTTTGAATGTTTCAAAGAGGGGACCGTACCCACTGAATATACAAAAAAACCGGGCGAGATAACAGAGGCCGGGGAATTTTTCAAACTGGATATGTAATACGGCCATATCATCAAAGATAGAAAGGCGTTTACACGTTGCTGATCTCGTGTTTTGGCAGATAAAACGTGGGGTTACTCTCTGTTTAAAAAAGCCGAAACCCGGCACAATCCAGATTCAAATTAGTGTCAGTTTCACCTTGTCGTTTCGCACGGCAGGGTCGGGCAGGACATTTATTTCGGCTATATTATATTTTTTTTTCAAAATAGCGAGATTTTTGTTTTTCAATCCACGCATACGGGAGATACTGTGCGGGTGAACCGCCAGGGTCACGGCGGAACTGTCGCCAAAGGGGTGTTTTTCCAGTAGAGCGACTGCCCGGTCAAGAAAAATTTCGGAATAGACCAGGTGACCAAAGGCGGGATGATAAGGTCCGGCCAGAACGATTGCCTTTTTGTCAAGATCTTCGGAAGCCTGAAGTCCCATTCTGATAACCGGAATATTTTTTCGGCGAAACACAAGATACAGCTCTTTGACCAGGGTAACGCAGTCGTCCAGTAACAGGGGGTCGTATTTTCCGGTTTTATACCACAGGGCCAGACGGCTACCGGCAAGAACAACCGTGGGGTAAATCCTGGCAAAGGCCGGTTTGAGAGCGGCAATTAAGCGACCGGTATCAATGGCCCGGCAATGGGTATCTCCGGGCAGCCCAACCATCATCTGGGCGCCGATTTCATAGTTGCGCTCGTGCAAAAGCGTAAATGCATCGCAGGTGTCTTTTGCCGTATGGCCGCGGTCAGCCAGGGCCAGGACCCTGTCGTCCATGGACTGAACTCCGAGTTCAATGGTTTCTACCGGAAAATCATTGATGAGATCAAGCCGGGCAATATCGATGGTATCCGGCCGTGTGGAAAACCGAATGCTGTCAATCCGGCCGTCTATCACAAACCGGGTGGCTTCGGCGAGCAGCCGTTGAATAACGTCGTATTTCAACCCGAGAAAATTTCCGCCGTAAAAGGCCACCTGCACTTTGGTTCGGTTATTTTTTTTGTAACTGAGGAACGTTTCAATCTGTTTTTTAAGTTCCACGGCAGAAGGCAGACAAGGTTTTTTCTCCCCTGTAATGGACATCTGGTTGCAGAAAGCGCATTGATGAGGACATCCGGCATGGGGGATAAAAACCGGAATAACCATGGGGCGATTTTGGATTTGGTCGAGAACCGGAGCAAATGGTGGGGAAAACATGTTACGTCTCAAACGCCAGGATTTCAAGGGCCTGTCGGGCCGCATCCTGCTCTGCTGATTTTTTATTTTTACCCCGGCCTTCTACAACCAGTTCCTGAACTGCAAGCCGGGCATTGAATACTTTATCATGGTCAGGCCCGCTTTCTTTAATAATTTTATATTGCGGCGTCACCTTGCAGGTAAGTTGGGCAAGTTCCTGCAGCCGGCTTTTGTAGTCATGGTTTGACGAAGGCTGGATAATGGAAGAAAGTCGGGCTTTAAAACGAACCTCGATAAATGAAAAGGCGGCATCAAATCCGCCGTCAAGGTAAATCGCTGCGATAAGCGCTTCAAAAGCATCTGCCAGAATGGAATTTTTATCCTGCCCGTGGGTATGGATTTCTCCCCGGCCGAACTGAATAAATTTTCCAAGTTCTACGATCCTGGCAATGGCGGCCAGGGTGGGTTCATTGACCAGATTGGCCCGCATCCGTGAGAGGTCCCCCTCGTGCAGGTCGGGATATTTTTCCATCAACAGATTCCCAATGACAAGATTTAAAACAGCATCTCCCAGAAACTCAAAGCGTTCATTGTCTCTCAAACCGATGCCGACCTGTTCGTTTACAAAAGAGCTGTGCCGCAGGGCTTCGCCCAGCAGATCAGGATTTTTAAATTGATAGGAGATACTTTTTTCAAGATTGTAAAATTCGCCAGGTTCCATGAGTTGTTCTTTATCGCTGTTTCAGAAGCAAGTAGGGCTCACAAAAAATATGTCTCTTCAGCAGAAATTGATCAATTGTGTGTAGATATCATAGGGTATATGCAGGTTTCCCCGGCCGCAGCCCATTTGGATTTCAGGTTTCAAGGTGCCGTGGAAATCGCTCCCGCCGGTTATCAGAAGCCCATGGCGTTTTGCGCAGGCAGTATACGCCGCGGTTAAAGCGGCGGAATGTTCAGGGTACAAGACTTCCATTCCTTTAAGTCCCATTGCTTTTAACACACCGATCAGCTTTTCCAGGGTCGCGTCGGCCTTGAACTTAATAAGAACCGGATGGGCCAGTACCGGAATGCCGCCGGCAGCCAGGATAATTCTGATAGCCTCATGGGATTCCATCCGGTATTTATCTACATATGCCGGCCGACCAGTACCTAAATATTTGTCAAAAGCCTCGTTTATGGATAAAACCACGCCTTTTTTTACAAGGGCTTCGGCAATATGAGGTCGCCCCAGTTGATTCTGACCGGGTTTAAGCTTGATGTCATCTATCGTCAAAAAGGCGCCCAGTTTGTTTAAAATTTTGATAATTCGCGGATTTCTATTTTTTCTGGCTTCTTGTAGTTCTTTAAGCGCTTGATTTAGTTCCAGGTGCTTTAAATCAATGCCATATCCCAGAATATGCAGGCTTCCCGAGCAGGGACATGCGGCCGGAGCGTTGGCACTTATCTCAACACCGGTTAAAAAGTCAAGACCATTCGGGATATCGCCATCCAGAGCCTCGCGCGAGCCTTCAATCGTATCGTGATCGGTAATTGCAATCGCTTTTAGCCGCAGCTTTTCAGCCAAAGCAAGGATTTCAACAACCGTAAGGGTGCCGTCGGAAGCGGTGGAATGAATATGAAGATCAATCCCGGAGGCGGCGTTACAGTCCAAGGGCTTTTTCCTGCGCTTCTTCTTTAATTTTACAGTCGATACATTGAGTTGTGACCGGACGGGCTTTTAACCGCTTTATGGAAATATCTTCCCCGCAGACTTCACATATGCCGAAAGTTCCTTTTTCAATACGATTCAGGGCCTTTTTAATTTTTTTAATAAGCTTGTGCTCGCGATCTCTGATACGCAGCATAAAATTTCTGTTGGCCTCAAGTGAAGCCCGGTCTGTGGGATCCGGAAAATTTTCTTTCTGCGTGATCATACCCGAAACAGTATCATCCCCGTGGTCCAAAAGCTCCTGAAGCCGACTGTTTAATAAATCTTTAAAATATTCAATTTCTTCTTTTTTCATAACCAGACCTTGTTGTTAAATAATTAAATCTATTCCAAGTATTAAAAGAATTGTAAAATTAATACAACCTGCATGGAATGTAAAGAAAAAAAATTAGCAACAAAATCATGTTATGAATACACAAAACCCATCGATTTAAAATTCTGCCTGGGACCATGGATAAAGTTTTATCGGCTTGCCTTGGGGAAAAAACGGCCATCATTGGCAATCTGGTTTTAGCAGACAACCCTGACGGCCTCCGTCTTAGATGGTTTCGTCAATTTTAAGTTGAGATTAGTCGAGTTAGTATGTTATACAAAAAGAGTTTTATGGTCACCTGTTTTTTTAAATCGTGTCTGTCGGGAAATGATCTTTTGACGCAATTTCATCGTTATGTAAAAAAATAATCCCTGGAACATCAAATATATACTTCCGGTTATTTTTGTACATGC
>CAZFXX010000150.1:0-7752 GCA_964522985.1 uncultured Desulfobacteraceae bacterium | reverse complement strand
CGAATCAACTCACACTCGGTATTTACCCGGATGAAAAAGTCACCCTTGCTTTTCAGACCAAGCATCCAGGGGCACGGGTGTGCCTGCGTTCGGCAGCCCTGGATTTTTCTTATCATCAAAGCGATACCGGTCCTGTTCTCGATGCCTATGAAAAAGTCCTCATCGACTGCATACTGGGGGATCAGATTCTTTTCTGGCGCCAGGACAGCCTTGAACATTGCTGGTCCTTTCTAACGCCCATATTAAATGAATGTGAAACCTGCGACAACCAGTCGGATATGCTTCATTTCTATGAATCCGGAAGCTGGGGGCCTCAAATGATAACCGGGACGTAACCTGTTTACACTCGATCACGACCCTGAGGAGACGAAAACATGTCTATACTGAAAGGCTTAAACGACCTTGGGCTTGAGCAGTCTGCCGTAGATGGGGTGCTTAAGGAGATAAGAGACCAGAAGATCATACCCCGGATCTGGCGTCACGATCACACGGTATGGAAACCAGACCCGGCAGAGATCACCAATCGCCTGGGATGGCTCCATCTACCGGAAAAAATGGCAGCACTGCTGCCCGGCATCCAGGCAGTTGTGGATGAACTGCGCCGGGAAGGCTATGGCCATGCCCTGCTCATGGGGATGGGTGGGTCGAGCCTTGCGCCCGAGGTCTTCCGTTCCACCTTCGGTGTAAGGAAAGGTTATCTTGATCTGGCTGTACTGGATAGCACGGATCCCGGGGCAGTGTCTGCTTTTTCCGAAAAACTGAACCCATCAAAGACGCTATACATCGCGTCTACGAAATCAGGCGGGACCGTAGAAACCCTGTCTTTTCTGAAGTATTTCTACAACCAAACCATCGAAGTGGCGGGTGCCAAAGCGGCAGGTTCACATTTTATGGCGATTACCGATCCTGGGAGCAGCCTGGAAACCCTTGCCGAAAAGCTTAATTTTCGCAAGATATTCCTCAATGACCCGAATATCGGCGGTCGATACTCGGCCCTTTCCTATTTCGGTCTGGTTCCGGCCGCTCTCATTGGCGCCGATGTGCCCCTTCTGCTGGACCGAGCCCTCACCATGACACGCAATAATAAAGAATGCGGCCCTGTTGGAAAAGAGCATTCCAGTGCTCGGCTCGGTGCGATCATGGGTGTGTCAGCTCTTTCCGGAAGGGATAAACTGACATTAATTTTATCTCCGGAAATCTCTCATTTGGGTTCCTGGGTGGAACAGTTGATCGCAGAGAGCACCGGCAAGGAAGGAAAAGGAATCCTGCCGGTGGATGGAGAAGCCCTTCTACCCCCTGATGCCTATGCAAACGACCGTTTATTTGTTTATCTACGCCTCAGGGGAAACAATACCGATGATAAAAAAGTGCAGGTTCTGGCAGAAGCCGGGCATCCCGTTGTAAAAATCAATCTTCAGGATATTTACGATCTGGGAGGGGAATTTTTCCGCTGGGAGATGGCCACTGCCATCGCAGGCGTTCGACTGGGAATCAATCCCTTTGATCAGCCCAATGTGGAATCGGCCAAAATATCAGCCCGTCAAATACTTTCAACCTATCAAAAAGAAGGAAAGCTTCCCGAACTTTCGCCTGCATTTACCAGTAAGGGAATTGCCGTGTATACCGACCAGGCGGTGGATACCCTCAAAAAAGCGTTATGGCACTTTCTCTCCCAGGCCCGGACGGGCAGACAAAGAGGCTACGTAGCACTCCAGGCGTATCTGAAGCCCTCACCGGAAACGGATAATGCCCTGAGACGGCTTCGCACCACAATCCAGACACAACTGAAACTGGCCACCACAGTGGGTTACGGCCCTCGGTTTCTTCACTCCACCGGGCAGCTCCACAAGGGAGACGGGGGGCAGGGGCTGTTCATTCAGTTCACCGATGACATTTCCATGGATACGCCTATTCCACGGGTGGCCGGCGAAAAGGGGTCTTCTATTACCTTTGGTACGCTCAAGCTGGCCCAGGCCCTGGGCGACCGTGAGGCCCTGCTGAATGCCGGTCGGAAGGTCATCCGTTTTCATTTTGGTACGGACGCAAACAAAGGGCTGCTACGGTTAATAGAGGAAATAATCCGTTGATTAATACCGTCATTTTCGATTTGGACGGCACCCTGGTTTAGACTGAAATTCTAAAGGCAGACACTTATGCCCGGGCAGTTGTGGCACTTTTCGCTTAATTTTGTTTAAAAAACGGCGGCACATGCAACGGATATGTCTTTTAAACAAAAAATAATGATCCAGGCGGATCCAGCGCTTTTGGCAAAACAGGCAGCTGAGATCTTTGTTGCCGGTGCCAGACGTTCCGTAGACAAAAGGGGACGTTTTACCGTAGCCCTATCCGGCGGCACCACTCCGGGACAAATGCAGAAAATGCTGGTGACAGAACCTTTTATTTTTAACATACCATGGCAAAAAAGCCATATTTTCTGGGTGGATGAGCGGTGTGTATCCAAAGATAGCCCCGAAAGCAACTATGGTTCGACAAAAAAGGGATTCATTGATAAGGTACCGATTCCTCAAGCACAAGTGCACTGGATCCCGTGTGAGTCATCCCCTCACCTGTCTGCGAAAGAATATCAGAAAGTACTCAATGATTTTTTCTCTTTTGAAAACGCCCGTATTCCGCGTTTTGATTTAATATATCTGGGTATGGGAGCAGACGGACATATTGCGTCTCTGTTTCCAGGCCAAAAAAGCTTATATGAGAAAGAAAAGCTGGTAGTAACTGTCAAAGGGGGGAATCCGAACATCACCCGAATCAGCATGACCCTTCCTTTGCTGAATCAGGCACGTCACATTGTCTTTCTGGTTACAGGAAAAAACAAAGCAGGAATTGTTCAAAAGGTTTTGGAAGGCAGAAAGATACGATTGCCTGCACAAAGAATCCGACCGCTGAAGGGCCAGGTAACCTGGCTGATGGATCGTAAAGCAGCCGCTTTATTATCGGGAGATCGCCATTATGACAACATCAAAGGATAAAACATTTGTTTTAGCCGGCGACATCGGCGGAACAAAAACCCGCCTGGGGCTTTTCGTCAATGGGAAAAAACGCCCTGTGCCAAAAGTGGTTGAGACTTTTTCAAGCCAAAACCCACCTGGTCTGGAACACATTATCCGGCAATTTCTCGAAATCCATCCGGCGCCTGTATCCCATGCCTGTTTTGGAATTGCAGGGCCTGTGGTAAACGGCAAGTCCAAAACCACCAATCTCCCCTGGAATATTTCCGAAGATCGGATCAAAAAAAAATTTGGTTTTCATCAGGTTCGACTTGTCAACGATTTGACTGCCACTGCAATGGCCCTCCCGCTATTAAACAAAGATGAGCTCTGCCCTTTAAATCAGGCAGGTTCCATAAAAAACCAGAATCTTGCCCTGATCGCTCCCGGAACGGGTCTGGGCAAAGCCATACTGATTTATCAAAATAATCGATACCTGCCAATACCTTCAGAGGGCGGCCACGCTGATTTTGCACCCAATAACGAATCGGAAACGCGGCTTTTGCGGTATCTTCGTCAGCATTTCGGCCATGTGAGTGTTGAAAGGGTGCTATCCGGATCCGGACTGGTAAACATTTATAACTGGCTGAAAGACTCAGGCCGGTTCAATGAGCCTGAATGGTTGCAACAAAAACGAAAAGGAATGGACCCGGCCAAAGTCATCACTGAAGCCGCATTGTCAAATAAAGAGCCCGGCTGTGTTGAAGCATTAAATACGTTTGTTTCCATATTTGGTGCCGTTGCCGGCAATTTAGCCCTAACCGGAATGACCTCGGGCGGGGTTTACCTGGGAGGCGGCATCCCGCCCAAAATTTTACCCAAATTAAAAGAAGATATTTTTATAAAAGCATTTACAAACAAGGGACGCTTTAAGGATTTTCTTGACAAGATACCTGTTAAGGTCGTTTTGAACGATAAGGCAGCCCTTATCGGCGCAGCCTATTGTGCCGCCATGATTCAATAAAGATGGATGCATCGACATGACGAAAAAAAAGCGGTAAGATTGATCCTTTATTGGTACGCGGGTAAATTTCTTTTTTTCCGTATCAAAAAACAAGGAGGATACCATGATAAAAAAAGAACATCCGGGTGTTGAGGCGTCGTTCGATAACGCCGATCTCGAAGCGCTGGTCATTCGCGTAAAACATGTCCTCGACATCCGGGATCGTCAATATGGATTCCCGCCGAAGACGTATGTGAAATGCTTTGTTGGAAACGAGGCGGTCAAGAAGCTGGTGGACGAGGAGATTGCCGGCGACCAAGCGGATGCCGTGCGTATCGGCAACATGATGCTGAATGCCGGCGTGTTTCATCACGTACAAGACGCACACCCGTTTGAGAACAAGTATTTATTCTACCGGTTCATATCCGATGAGGACCATGGCACAAGTGCACGCAAACCCGATGGCAGCGCTGTGAGCTGGGCGGATTTTGTTGCACCGGTGGCGTCGGCACACCCCCTCACCCTACAGCCGGCAACCCCTGACCGCGACCCGGATTTGGCAACATTTGCACAGGTTGACCTCGAGGCGTGCAGCATCTCACCGCTTGATAAGCACAACGCCCGGCTTCTCGACAGCGTGCATCCAAAAGGATGGGTGAATCCCCCACCCAAGTCAATTTATAATCTCGTCGTGATAGGTGCCGGCGCCGGTGGCCTGGTATCTGCTGCAGGGGCTGCGGGCGTCGGCGCCCGGGTGGCGCTCATTGAGTCGCAGCTGCTTGGCGGTGACTGCCTCAATGTGGGCTGCGTGCCATCCAAAGCCCTGCTGCGGTGCGCCAAAGCCGCTGCGGCGGTGCGCAACGCATCGGCATTTGGCGTCCACATCGATGGCAGCGTATCGGTGGACTTCGGCTTTGTGATGGAGCGCCTGCGTCGCCTTCGCGCGAGCATTGCGCCGGTCGACTCGGCTAGGCGCTACAGCGAGCAGCTCGGCGTGGATGTTTTTATCGGCAAGGGCACATTTACCGCGAAAAATAAAATCGAAGTTAACGGTAAGCTGCTCACGTTCGCCAAAGCGGTGATTGCCACCGGCGGCACGGCAGCCATTCCCAATATTCCGGGATTGAAGGAAGCCCCGTATCTCACCAATGCCACGATATTCAATTTGACCAAGCGGCCTTCACGTCTCGGCGTCATCGGGGCCGGCCCCATCGGACTTGAGCTGGCACAGGCGTTCCAGCGCTTTGGTTCCCAGGTGACGGTCTTTTCGCGCAGTGACAAGATCCTACCCAAAGAGGATCCGGACGCGGCCGGCATTATTGAAAAGTCGCTGCGCCAAGACGGCGTCACCTTCGCGTTTCATACCCATTACAAGCGGGTGGAGAGCCGGAACGGAAAGCCTCCGGTGACCATTGTCCTGGAAGACGACAAGGATGAACAGTGGATTGAATTTGATGCACTGTTGGTGGCAACCGGGCGTAAGCCGTCGGTGAGGGGCCTCGGTCTCGAGGTTGCCGATGTGTCATATGACGAGCGCATGGGAGTGACTGTCAACGACAGGGCGCAAACGACCAACCCGAATATTTACGCAGTGGGCGATGTGGCGAGCAGGTACCAGTTTACGCACACTGCGGATTTTATGGCACGCCTGGTGATCCGCAATGCACTGTTCTTTGGTCGCGACAAATTCTCCGACTTACTCATTCCATGGGCGACATACACAGATCCCGAAGTGGCCCATGTCGGGCTTTATGAAAAGGATCTGGAGGAACGAAATATTGAATATGCGACATTCATACGAAAATTCTCCGATGTTGACCGCAGCATAATTGACGGTGAAACAGAGGGATATGTGAAAATTCACGTAAAGAAGGGAACGGACCATATTATAGGGGCCACGATTGTCGGAAGTCATGCCGGCGATATGATCAGCGAGATCACGGTGGCAATGCAAAGTAAGATGGGACTGGGCAAGCTGGCCAGTGTGATTCATCCTTATCCCACTGCAGCGGATGCCATTCGTCAATGTGGCGACGCATATAACCGGGCACGGCTGACCCCCACTGTTAAAGGCATATTCCACCGCCTCATGGCGTTCAAACGGTGAAACAAACGATGAAGGCGTATCAAAAGCAACGTCCATACTCCGTCTGTAAGCGTTGAGAGCACTCAAACATTGTTCGGGATTTATGGAATTTTATCAAATTGGAAGTAGTACAGCATATTTTGGGATAAGGGTTACGGCAGCTGCTCAAAATCAGTGTCCTGGTATTTTTTGATAACCTCAAGATGCTGTTCAGAAAAAAAGGAGGCAAAATCATTCAAGGCATTTCCCATTATTTCATCTGCCTTGTCTCCAATCTCCCGTCTGATTACATCACCCAGGGTTTTGTATAAATGGCCTGTATGATACGCCCAGGGCATTCTGACCTGCTTCCCCGGCCTGATTTTTTTTTTATAAATCAGACCCAGCATTTTAAAAAATGAAATTCCGGCGTTCTTAAAAATAAAATCACATGGCTTTCCATCATGGGTTAGCGTTGAATTTACCTGTATTTCAAGGTCTGGATTGAAGCCTCTCACAAGAGCTGCATCAATTTCTCTGCAGAAATATTGTCCATAATCGAGAAGATTGTTTTCTTTCCAGACAACATACCAAGGGCATTTAAAAACATTTAACCGTGCATGGGGATTTCTTTCCGACAACTTGAAATCCATATCATTTTTTGGAACTTTCCACTCCCCATAAGCAAAATAATTGTCCACGGTCAAACCGTGCCCGTTTTGCCGGGCACGCAAAGCCATCCTTTTTCCGCGCTGCCGGCCGTATTTTCTAACGGCTTTTCTTATCAGCATACCATCTCTTTCTTCACCTGCCCCACGGATCACTGATTTTGCAACACTGGAAAAAAACAGTGCATGATGACGTGCTGTAAATTGAATATCCCGTCTATTCTGTGGCATTTTTATGTCCAATCCTTTTTTGCCGATTTCTTAATCACCCGAGAGTCCAAAGTTCTCAATGAACTATTATGTTAAATTGTGTTACGTATTTAGATGAAAATACGTACATAAACATTAAATTATAATTGCCTGTAACTCTTTTTTAAAAATATTCTAAAAAAATATTACAATGTACATCAAATAATATTTAACATACTCATTATTTCCCTATATCCTTCTTCCAAACTCATCATTAAAGGAGGATTTACTATGGATCAATTTGAACTCTATCTTCAATGTCAAAAGGAACTTGCACTAGCTAAGCTTAAAGTCATCGAACAATTTCAAAAAGGAGATCGAGCAAAGCCCAGTAAACGTACGTCTAAAATCGAAATCGCCTGCAATGTACTCGATAACGCCGGCAAACCCTTGCATGTTACCGAAATCGTCCAACTGGCCAAACAGGTTTATGATGTGCAACTGGATCGTGACTCTATTGTATCGGCCATTTTGAAAAAGGTCAAAGCCGGTAAAACATTTATCAGAACCGCTCCGAATACCTTTGCTTTAAAAACATATACTACCCGGGGAAGGGGGGCATCATGATAAATGAGATCAACTGAATACTGATACAATTCAGGCCCTGCTTCAGTCGCAGGGCAGCCTTTGATTGGTTCGTCGTCGTGATTTTCGCTGTTTTAAGAATAGCACGATTTATCGAATAATTATATCAAGGAACAGAAAGCCCACGGTTGATGCCATGCCTTTGGCGGCATGACCGCTTTAAACTTTGGATTGTTGAAATTCAAAGAAAATTTATTTTTTAATATTTTAAAAAAGTATATCCAAAACTCGCAACAT
>CAZFXX010000149.1:0-7756 GCA_964522985.1 uncultured Desulfobacteraceae bacterium | reverse complement strand
ATTGGCTCGTCCTTTTCAGCAGCGTCCTTTTCAGCAACGGCCTTTTCAGCAGCAGCCTTTTCAGCAGCGTCCTTCTCGGCAACGGCCTTTTCAGCAGCGTCCTTTTCAGCAGCAGCCTTTTCAGCAGCGTCCTTTTCAGCAGCGTTCTTTTCAGCGGCGTCCTTTTCAGCAGCGTCCTTTTCAGCAGCGTCCTTTTCAGCGGCGTCCTTTTCAGCGGCAGCCTCCAAGATCTTCATATTGTAAGTGTTAAAGAGCAGTTTTCTTATTTTTTGTTTGTCTTTATCATTGTTAGACAAAACAAAAGGGGGCGCCGTAAAATTTTGGGTGACTTGATCAAAATCAGCAGGGGTGAAAATTTTTTTCGGGGCGGTTGTTTTGAATTTTTTAAACAAAAGATTTTTTATTGTGGTCGTCTTTTTACTGACGCGGATTTTTTTTGCAGAAGATTTTTTAAGGGGTGTTTTTACCGTATCCTTTGCCCTGGGAGTTATTTTTTCGGGTTTTCCCGGAGCTTTTGCGGTAGTATCCGATTTTCCAGATGAAGTTTTTTTTGTCTGGGTCGTTTTTTTAAGATCTGTAGACTTGACCAGGCTCTTTTTTCCCATGTATTCCCCTTTGGAATAAAAAATTTTTTATTATAATGAAAGATTGCATACAAATCCATTAATATACGATATTGATGGGTTTGTAAATATATAATTCGTGCATGAACGGGAAGCAAAGCCTGTCGGCATTTTATCCGGGCATAAGGTTTTTTTAATTGAAGTTTTTCAAACTGCATTACAGGTATAATTTTATATGAAAGTCGTGCGTTTTGAGTAGTGAGAAACAAAGCAGTGCTGTTGCGTTTCTCATAACTCAGGACTCACCACTCATATCTTTCATGGTTCGTTGTACCCGAAAGGACATGGGGGTATTTGAAATTGGTAATGTATCGGAAAATGAGAAGTGGAAAGAAAAAAATGAAAACAAATGGGAGCGAATCGGACAGGGCCGGATGGACACTTGGGACACTTGAAATCAAAAAAAAAAAATTAATTAACCTGTTACTAAATGCTAAAAAGATTGCACTGGCTTTTTCAGGCGGTGTAGACAGCACTTTTTTATTGAAAAGTGCCTATGATGCACTGGGGGATAACGTAATTGCCCTGACAGCCAGATCGCCATTGCATCCTGCCCGGGAAATTGAATTTGCAATTTTTTTTTCAACGCAACTGGGTATACGGCATTATATTATTGACACGAACGAGGTGGCTATCAGTTCCTTTGCCCAAAATACCAGTGACCGGTGCTATATCTGTAAAAAGAATCTTTTCCAGGAGATACATGAAATATCCATGGGTTTGGGAATCCAAACGATTGCGCATGGTGCCAACCTGGATGACCTTGATGATTTCCGTCCCGGATTCAGGGCCGCCCGGGAAATGGGCGTTATTGCACCGATGATCGATGCCCGCATGACCAAAAATGAGATCCGGATATTATCAAAAAAGATGGGGTTGCCTACCTGGAACAGACCGTCCATGTCATGTCTGGCCACCAGAATCCCTTATACCGTTCCCATCACGCTGAAGATATTGAAAATGATTGAACAGGCCGAAGAGATCATTCTTTCATCAGGCGTCAGGACCTGCCGGGTCAGGTATCATGATACGATTGCCAGGATTGAGGTTTTAATTGAAGATATGCCAAAATTCCAAAATATTAAATTCAGGGAGGCGATTGTAAAACAATTTGAAAAAATCGGGTTTAAATACGTGACAATGGATCTGGAAGGCTATGTTCCAGGAAGTCTGAACAGGGAAATTGGAGGCAGCAGGCAAAAAAATAGAGGCCGGCGAATTTCAAGTCCTGGGATAGAGCCCGATATATAGTTGACAGAAAATTGTTTTTCTCTTATTCTGAAACAAATTGCAGATAAGGACCGCATTCCGTGTTTTTAGAAAACAGACCCGGCCACATAACCGCTGAAGCATATGATGCGCCGGATACATCCGAAAAATTTTTTTTATCCGGCGGTGTCAGACCCGAACGCCCCACTGTTTTTGCTGATTCCCACGGGAAAATCTGCCTGATCGGTGTTTTTTTGATCAGTTGCATGTTGCAGTTGCTGTATCCTGTATATTACAGCGAGGCTGAAACATTTAAGTATATCAAGATCGGTGAACACGAAACGTCCACCAGAATTGTAAAAGCCGCCAAACTGAGATATATTAAAATTGGCGAGCATGAAAATTATACCAGAATTGTATTTGAATTTAAAGAACCGGTCAGATATAACACGCCGGTTATCAGGCAGGGAGGCAAGTTTGCCGTTGTTTTTTTTGATACGACCACAGCCTTGCCCCGCCAGATAAGGGTTGATGCTACCGAGCGGGTAGAGGGGATTGAGTTCGAGCAGCAGGAATCTAACCTGAACGCGGATGTGAGCATGTCGTTTCCCCAGTTCAGGATCAAAACATTTGCATTGGCCGAACCGGACAGGCTGGTCATTGATGTTTTTCGACTGGAAACCCCTGTTGATATCGCGCCAGGTAATATCGTTTTACAGAAAATGATGTTCAAAGATTCCAAATACAACGCGGCTGCAGAAAAAGACGTTATTCGAAAAACTGTGGAACCGGAAATCGTAGAAGAGAAAACCAATGCAGATATGCCCCGTGGGGGAGGGCTGACAGTGGAACCACCGGTTTTTGCAAAGACCGCGGCGGATACTGCGAATGAAACCGGAAATTTTATTGTAAACGAAGAACAGCGCCGATACGACCCGGAGCCTATTGTACAAAATGATCAAGCAGGAGATAATACCGCCGGTTATCAAAAAGACCTTGATTTTATAACGAATCGTATGACAAAGAAAGGTAGCGGGACCGATAAGCTGCAGGTATACCTGCTGCCGGTACTGACAGTACTGTCGGTAATTATTATTTTACTGCTTGTGTTTATTGTTTTTCAGAAAAAAAAAAGTGTTGATTTCACGGGTTTCGCCAAAAGACTGAATTTTTTGAAAACAAACGATGAAACCATTGCGGCGATAAATGCAAAGATAAACAGAGAGATTCAAAGAATTAAATAGTGCCCGTCTGGCGGTGGTCTTTTTGTCCAATCTCATCGTTATGCACAAAAATAATTCTTGGAATATCCAAGATGTACCTCTGGTTATTTTTGTTTATGCTCTGATTATGAACAAAATTCTTTATTTCCGGATGGATACTGAATAGGTTTAATCATGACGGATGGAATCAGACCGGATATCAATATCGGGCTCTCGCCGGCGGAAAAAAACGATCTGGAAAAATTGATTGGAGAGTTCAGCGCCGGACAAAATAAAAGTTATTCGGGAAGCTCGGTTGAAGAAATTGAAAAACAACTTGCAGCAATGAAAAAACTTCTTGCACGGCATGGTGAAATGTTGATGAAATTTGATTCCAGAATGAAGGCATTCTACGAAATAATTTGTTTGACTCATGAGAAAAGTGAAATTATGAACGATAGAATCAATGCGGTGATAGAGACTATTAAAGAGTAAACGAGTGGATGAACAGTGGCGATATTTCGGTTGAAAAGCCGGTGCAGGCATTAAGGGTTCGTGAAAAAACAGGTTTACATTTTATGCGCCGATGCATTCCACCTGGCTGCTTTGCGAAAGTTTAAGAATATGCCGGATATTCCTCAAGCTTTCGTGTCTTGCCGATCGGGCGCCTCAACACTAAAATTTGTGAACTTATTTTTGCGCGCACCCTAAGGGTAACCAACAACGGTCAACCAATCCGGGAGAATAGATTGAGCAAGCATCAAAGCAGGCAGGACAGTATTATAAATCGAATTATTGAGGGTTCCGTCAACATTGAATCTGAGAAAGAATTCGAAAATTTACTGAAAATATTTCCGAATGAGCCGTCCCTTCACAGGGCTCTGGCTGATTTGTTGGTAAAAAATAAATCAAAGGCGGCTGCCGATGATGCTTATGAACAATCGGTGGATCTTTTCCTTGATACGGGCCGGACACTGCCGGCAATAGTGGCAAAAATTTTAAAGTGGCGTATTTTCAAGCCGCTTAATAAGGAAGTACGCAATTTTTACGCTCTGGTTCGTGATTGCAAGTTTATCGAGAACCCGCTGAATCGATTTTTCTCCGGCCTTTCCTATCATGAATTTGTGTCGATATTGCTGAAGATGGTGCCATGCCGTTTCATCGCCGATACCATAATAAAAAGACCGGGCGATATTGAAAACTATCTTTATCTTGTTGTAAGCGGGGCTGTGAGCGAGGCCATTTCTCCCCGGTCAAACGTCTCCTTGGGGGCAGGCAATCAACGTCGTACGGATTTAATTGAAGGTGATTTTTTTGGAAGTATTTATCCGTTTGAGCAGGAAAAGGTATCCCCCACGCAGGTCAGAACCATTACCAATGTGGAAATGGTTAAGATCTCAAAACCGGATTTAATTGAAATTTGCAGAAAATTTAGTGATGTGGGACTAAAGATTGATAAATTATATACCTGGCGTGATGAAAGTGATGAGAAACGCGCAACTCAGGTCATTCGAAGGACCGTCAGGCATCAATTGCCGACCCGGGTATACCTGAAAGTGTTCGAAACCACAGCCGGCGGCCGTCCCTTACAGATAGAAGGCTTTGCCGATGATATTTCCTCCGGTGGTGCCTGCGTGGTGATCGGGGAGCAATACCGTTTTGGCGCCCCGAATGCCATGGTCGACAATAATGTCAAGCTTGAGGTCGTTTTGTCCAACGCTGCCGTGCGTTTGACTATTCTTGGTCGGATTGTCTGGGGAAAAGACGTCTCGCTCGAAGGTAAAAAAAGTGTTGCTGTTGGCATTCGATTTACCGAAATGACGGATAATGATCGTAAATTGCTGTACGAGTATTGCAGCGGGAGTGAAGGTGAACAGAATCTTATCTGGAGCTTATGGGAGTCGATGGTTAAATAGTGTTCGTCCAGCTGAATTCGACAAAAAGCAGATGTTGTTTTAAAAAGGGTAAACCGGCAGATAAAAGATGGCAAAAATTCAATGATTTTTTCGTGAAAGGCGGAATGTGAAAGAGGCAAATACCGAAAAAAAAGATACAACACCCGTTGTCTGGGCGATTGGAGGAGGCAAGGGGGGCGTCGGTAAGAGCGTTATTAGCACGCTGCTGGCATTCTGGCTGGTACGCATGGGTAAACGGGTGGTTCTGATTGACGTGGACTTGGGGGGAGCCAATCTGCATACCCTGCTGGGCATCAAAAATCCTGAGCGAACGTTGAATGATTTTGTCACCAAAAGATATAGCTCGCTTGAAGATATATGCATCCCGACTCCGGAAAAAAATTTAAGGTTGATCAGCGGGGCCAGTGAAATTCTTTCGCTTTCAAATCCGCACTTTTCCCAAAAGGTAAAAATCATAAAAAATATTTTCAGGCTGAACGCGGATTATGTTATTCTTGACCTGGGGGCAGGAGCATCTTTTAATGTACTGGATTTTTTTCTGTTTGCTCACAAAAGAATCATGGTGGTGACACCACAGCCCATATCTATCCAAAATGCTTATGGATTCATACGTAATGCAGTGTATCGAAGATTGAGTCAGATTTGTAGCCAAAAGCCGACGTTGCAGATTCTGGTAAAAACCGCAATGGATCCGAAAAACGATTTGAGGGTACGGACAATAAAGGAGTTATTTGAGGTTATTCAGGAGTCAGGGGATTTTGAAACAGCAAAAATACTTAAAAATGAAATTGCCAGGATCAGGCCGGCGGTAATCACCAATATGGTCAAAGACCCCAGAGAGAAAAACGCAGGCCGCATTGTCCAGCTTGTTGCTGAAAAATATTTAATGCTTCATCCGGTGGATTACGGCGGTGTCGTTTATGATAAGCAAATTTATACAATGGTTTCAGGAATGGTGCCATTAACGGAACTCAGTCAGTCTAGCGATGCACTTGCCAATGCGTATGAGATAACGACTCGGCTGCTTTAAGAAAGGAGAACGGCAGCGCATTATCCAGGCATCACCATTCAACCCTATATGCCTGAAGTGACTCAAATTCGTGAAGTGCCGCATATGGCGGATTCGTTGAATCAAAGGCAGGTGTTTTTTCTATTGTTTTGTCGGGGTATTAAAAAAAAGTGCTTGACATTGGGCAGAAGCGTAATTAATTTTTTATTAATTTTTTGAGTATAATCTCATAAGGGAGGATTCATATTGCGACCTCAAAAAAAGCGTATCGTGGTGTACAATCCGAGTGTTAGTTATTTTAAACCCAGAGGCATCCCCATGCTTGAACTTGAGGAGGTGCAGCTGACGATTGATGCATACGAAGCGGTTCGGCTCTCAGATCTGGAGGGAATGTCCCACGAGGAGGCCGGTCAAGCCATGGGCGTTTCCAGGGCTACGTTTGGTCGGATTATTCTCAAGGCACGCAAGGTTATTGCAAATGCCATGGTCAACGGGAAAGCCATTAATATTGAAGGCGGTACTTATGCGCTTGTTGAGGATAAAAGAATATTCATGTGCAATGACTGTGGCCACAGGTGGGAAGCCCCTTTGGGCACCGGCAAGCCCAATGAATGTCCGATCTGCAACTCAGACACTGTTTCCCGGGTGAAATTGGATAAAATAAGATAAAGCGTGCCATCGTGAGTCAGCTTCAAAATGTTTAATTTTCGCCTGACGCAGAGATTGGGCAAAAAATGGCGTTTGGGAATTGGCTCATTGTTTATTGTTGAGTGTAAACCGGCCAATAAAAGAAGCCCAATTGTTGAATAATTTCATGAATTCAGATATTTGAATGAATTTTATATCGGATTAGATTTGGAAATATTTTTAATAATTAGGAGATAAAATAATTATTATGAGAATTGCAGTTACAGCAACAGGACGTGACATTACTTCGGATCTTGATCTTCGTTTCGGGAGGGCTGCGTATTTTATTTTTGTCGATGCGGATTCCATGAAGTATGAGGTTATGGAAAATACACAAAATCTGAATCTTCCCCAGGGTGCCGGAATTCAGGCTGGGAAAACGATTGTTGACAATAACGCGGATGTGCTTATTTCCGGTAATTGCGGCCCCAAGGCATTTAAGGTGTTAAGCAGTGCCGATGTTAAAATTGTGGTCGGCCCCCGGGGGAGGGTGGTAGATGCCGTCGAGAAATATAAGAACGGTGAATTGACGGTAACAGATGCCGCCAATGTTGACGGGCATTGGGTTTAGAAATGGTGCCAGGTATCGGATATGGTGCATTTTTGCACTTGCAACCGGTCGCTGGCAATTTAAAAAAGGACTAAGGATTAAGGAGAAAAGAATAATGGTTCAACTTCATGGAAGTGTAGACGCTGCAAAAAAGAAGGATCAGGCCAAGGAAGATCAGGATGCCCAGGTTAAAGGATCTTTGCAGAAAATAAAAAATAAATTTATTGTTATGAGCGGGAAGGGCGGGGTTGGGAAAACCAGCACCTCGGTCAACCTTGCCATTGCGCTGTCTAAAAAGGGACTTAAAGTCGGGCTGATGGATGTGGATCTGCACGGTCCGGATGTTCCGCGGATGCTGGGGCTGAGTGGTATGCTGGATTTGAACGCCAGCAGGAAGCTGAATCCCATGAAATATTCCGAAAACCTGGTTGCGGTTTCCATAGAATCGTTGACACCCAATAAAGACGATGCCGTTATCTGGCGCGGTCCGATTAAATATTCGGCCATCCGGCAGTTTATTGCAGATGTGGAATGGGGGGTGCTTGATTTTTTAATTGTGG
>CAZFXX010000148.1:0-7841 GCA_964522985.1 uncultured Desulfobacteraceae bacterium | reverse complement strand
TAATTTCCTGAGCAAACAACTTGGTGTCCCCAGTGCCAACCTGTTTAAGCTGGATATTGATCAAAGTGTCCTGAAGGTTCTTCCGGTGGATAAAATTACGTCACTCAAGGTTCTGCCCATTGCAGTCGATGACTCGACCATAACCTTGGCCATGGTAAATCCGCAGGACTTTGTTACTATCAGCGAACTTGAATTTTCCCTTGGCCGCAAAATAAAACCGGTTGTCGTACCCGCCTATATGATGGAAGCCGCCACCAGAAGCATTCGTTCAGACACGAAAAAAAACCTGACCGGTCAGACCCTTGGAAAGGTAGCAAAAGCCACACGGGAAAAAATGGAAAAAGCCCCCAGGCTTGTATCACTCCTGCGTTATCTCGTAAAATCGGGTGCCAGTGATATGCTGTTCACCGCCGGTGCACCGCCGTCGATCCGTATTCGCAATGAGCTGAAACGACTTGCCATGCCTTTGCTTACACCTGGAGACTGTGAGAAATACGCCAAGGAACTGCTTCCAGATTCCGACTGGAATAAATTTTTAAATAAAAACGACCTTGATATCGGCGTCACCTATCCTGAAATAGGACGTTTTCGGGTCAATATTTATCGTCAGAGAAACTCTATTTCCATTGCCCTGCGTCCCATTGTCGACACCATGCCCTCGTTTGAGGAACTCAACCTGCCCGAATGGCTGAAAGCGTTCTGCCTGAAACCCCAGGGGCTGATACTGGTATCCGGCCCTGCCGGGCATGGCAAAACAACTACACTCTGTGCCATGGTGGACTATATCAACGCCTGTCGGCGCTGTAATATTATCACCCTTGAAGACCCGATCGAATACCTGCACAATCACCAGAAAAGCAATATCAACCAAAGAGAAATCGGCCGTGACACCCCTTCCTTTGTTGTAGGCATCCGGCATATGTTCCGGCAATCTCCAGATGTCATTGTCCTGGGTGAAATGCGGGATATGGAAACATTTGAAATCGCGCTCCAGGCCGCCAACACAGGCCATCTCGTGATCAGCACGGTCCATTCGGACAACAGCACTTCGATTATCGATCGTATTATCAACATGTTCGAACCGCATCAGCAGGGCCTTATCCGCATGATGCTGGCCGATTCTCTCCTGCTCTCTTTGGCCCAGCGGCTTATTCCACGGAAAAATTACCAGGGCAGGATTCTGGCCATTGAAAAACTGGTGAACAGCTATCGGGTCAAAAACTTGATCAGGGAGGAAAAAGCCCGTCAGATCAGGGCCCAGTTGCAAGTCGGCGCCGAAGATTTTACGTCCATGGATGTTGCAATTGCCGAACTTTATAACAAAGGCAAAATTGAATTAAAGGACGGACTCATGCTTGCCGAAGATCAAACCCTTTTCAGTGAACTGACCGGCACCACCATTTGACGGTCAGGATGCGGACACTTGGGATTGCTGATTGGGCTTAGTAACCTGTAACCTGCAAATTGAATCCTAAAATTGCAAAAACAAAATGGCGTGACTTCCGAAATAGTCAATTATCAATTATCAATGTTCAATGCAGCCGAAACCTGGGTCTGTAAAAAATAGTAAAAACGCCAACAATTGCGATCATATCGCAGAATTCCATCTCACATCCGATGCTCATTTATATCAAACTGCTGTCAGCCGCATTTTTCTGGGGTGGGACCTTTGTTGCCGGAAGAATTATCGCTGAAAATGTCAAACCCTGTTCGGCTGCTTTCCTGCGTTTTCTGATGGCATCAATATTCCTTTATTTACTGACCCGCAGGGCCGAAGGCAAAATTCCCCCGATCCATTCCAGACAAATCATTGCGGTGGTCCTGCTTGGGCTGACCGGTGTATTTGCCTATAACATCATGTTTTTCAGGGGACTCCAAGTAATTGAAGCCGGGCGGGCAGCTCTCATCATCGCCATAAATCCAATCCTGATTGCTCTTTTTTCGGCCCTGTTTTTCAAGGAAAAATTGGGGGTCATCCGGCTTGTCGGCATTATGATTTCCATCACCGGGGCAATGATCGTAATATCACGGGGTGAGATTGCATCTTTTTTTAATGGCGGCCTGGGAATCGGCGAAATCCTTATATTCGGGTGTGTGGCAAGCTGGGTCGCCTTTTCCCTGATCGGCAAAACCATTGTGAGGTCCCTGTCGCCGCTGGTTTCGATCTTTTATTCATCCGCAGTCGGAACCCTGACCCTGTTTGTCCCGGCATACCGTGAGGGGATATTAAGCGACTGGCAGCATTATGTACCGGCTGACTGGCTGAGTCTTTTCTTTTTGGCTTTCTTTGGTACGGTATTGGGATTTGTCTGGTATTACGAGGGGATCAAATCAATCGGCCCCACCAAAGCCGGGTTGTTTATTAATTTCGTGCCGGTCAGCGCCATTTTCCTGGCATGGCTCCTGCTGGCGGAACCGGTTACCCTGTCGCTGCTGGTGGGGGCCGTCTTTGTCAGTATCGGCGTCTATATGACCAATTCAGTAAAGGCCGGGCAAAATACAGGCAGAACTTTAAACCGATAAACCGTCAAATGAGAGCAGATGAAAAAATTCAGGTTTGATTCTGTTTCATTTCAAGATGACCGATACGCCCAAAAGTTCATTTTGCTATGGTTGCTTTTGCCCGCAGATTTTCAATATAATTTCCAACCGCCTCCTGAATTTTTCCCCGCTTCAGATGACTGTTTATTTTCTCTTCTACTGCTTCATATGTGTCTGTCGATGCAGCCTTTCTATCTGTCACTTTGATCAGATGGAAACCAAAGTCCGTTTCAACGATATCACTAAATTCATTGATTTGTAATGCAAATGCCGCATCTGCAAAAGGCTTGACCATTTTCTGACGTTCAAAAAAACCCAGATCGCCCCTCTGGTTTTTGCTCGGGCAATCTGAAAACTGCGTTGCCAGTTCTGAAAACGATTCACCGCCCTTGAGCTTTTTCTGAATATCCTTGATCTTTTTTTTCGCCTCGTCCTTGACTAACGGTTCAGCACTTGCATCACATTTGATCAAAATATGGCTGGCTTTTACCTGTTCGGCCTTCTTGAAATATTCCGGATGTGCATCGTAAAATGCCCGGTTTTCCGCTTTGGAGACAACGATGGTGTTAACGACCTGGGTATCAATCACTTTTTTGGATGCAATTACCCGTTTTATTTTAACTTTCAGATCATCTACGGTAATATTTGATTCGGAAAGCGCTTTTTCTAACGCAGCCGCATCATTGAATCTTTTCTGAATATCGGCAAAAGCGGTCTCAACTTCCGACGATTCAACTTTAATACCATGACTTTTGCTGTCCTGGATAAGTAATTCCTCGTTGATAAAGTTATCAATAATATTGTTCCTGACCTGGTCCACCCTGTCATCGGGTATCTTTTGTCCCTGGGCAATAGCCTGTTTTTCAACCTCGGCAAACCCCCTGTCAATTTCAGCCGGGTTAATAACCACTCCGTTTACAACAACAGCTTTTGGCGTAACCATACTCTTTTCACCAGCTCCGGCCGTAAAAGCAAACAGCAATATACACAGCATCAATCCGACATGGGCCATCAAAATCAATTTCTTGTTTATATTTTTCATCAAAAATTCTCCTTAAACAGTCGCCTGCCATTCCTTTATGGTTCGAGTAACCCTGTTAACGATTTAATCCTTTTAAATCATTATATTAACAATTAAACATATAAAACAGTTCCCGAAAAAAGAATCCGTAAAAAGTTAAAAATGCCCCGAACCTGCATCGAATTCAAGCAGGCAGGGGCGCTTATTTTTTATCATTCTTATATGAATCCACCGAATTGTTCTATTCTTAACAGCCGTTAATTGTCAAGGCCTAATAGCGTGCGGGCAACAAAGACCCTGCAAAAGGCGCAGTTACGGCAATGCCTTTTTTCTGGTCGGACCGTGTCCACAGATGAGCACCCCTCGAGTATAACTATTTTCAGGCCATTTAAAAAACCATCCCGGTTTAAACTTGTAAATTTAAATCCCTGTGGTATTGTCCACTAAAAAATTAGACCCTTTTCCAGGTTTTATCCTTTTTGAAGGCTTTCGGACATAACGCTCTTGAGACTTTATCCAGAGTTGCGCAATTTGATCAAACCAACCGGTTGCCGATGACTTTAATGCCCATCCAGGATAATGATCTTTTTGTTTCCGGCTTTGCCACCGTTGGGTTATATACCTGATTGATAAAAAAATAATGAAATCCTGCAATGCGCCCTGAAACCCTCGCCATACTTTTTGGTCTATCTTCAGCCCTGCTTTTTGGAACGGCGGATTTTATCGGCGGTTTTGCCAGTAAGAAGCAGAACTCTTTTACCGTTCTGCTCATCGACTATATGGCCGGCCTGCCCCCCCTTTTTATCCTGGGAATTATATGGAACACGCCCCTGCCTGCCTGGGAGTCTCTTCTGGCCGGTGGAATGGCCGGTGTATTCGCTGTGTCTGGCCTTGGTATTTTTTACAGGACTCTGGCTGTCAGCCACATGGGGGTGGTGGCACCTGTAACCGCACTGGTTTCCGCCGGACTCCCGGTCATCTTCGGTGCAGTGATTGAAGGACTTCCCACGCTCTTCCAGATAACCGGTTTTATTCTCGGATTTATTGCCATCTGGTTTCTATCCTCCCCGAAAAATGTGGCAGGGATCTCCCTGCGAGGCATTAAAGCCCCCATCCTGTCCGGCATCTGCTTTGGTCTGTATTTTATTATTATGGATTATGCGGTGGATCAATCCATCATCTGGCCCCTGGTATCATCCCGGATATCAGGTCTGGCATTGCTCCTGGTCGGCCTTTTGACCACCCGGAAAATTCCCATACCGCAGATCCGCAAAACACCCCTGCCGATTCTGGCCGGGCTTTTCGATGCCACAGCTTCACTTCTTTTCGCCTTTGCAGTCACCCATGGCCGTCTGGATATTGCCAGTGTACTCACCTCCATGTACCCGGCGGCGACAGTACTTCTGGCATGGATCCTTCTCAAAGAAAAACTTCGCCCCCCCCAGTTGTTTGGACTGGGGGGGGCACTGGTGGCATTGGCCCTGATTACCGTCTGAATTTTTGTTCACCTCTTTCGCCATCATCCTCTCGCCATTAAAACGCTTTATGCCTTTTCAAACACACCATGCCCGGGCGGACACAGCAAAAAATCAGCGATATACGTGGTGAGAAAAGCAAAGCTGGTAATTTATTTTTCACCGCTCAAAATTCATTTTCCACTACTTTTTATATAAAAATAAAACTTAACCACACCGCCCTTTAAATAATATCTCTGCCCGATGCGGGAAATATCAGGGTTGAATGAAAAGGTAAAATACGTGTTTCCGATATGATTAAAAACCCGAATTCGACCCGATTCGGTTCAAATTCGTCCGTTGACAATATAACGGCCATACGGTAGTTTAATCATATTTTTACATGCCGGACGACGGCATAATTAAATTAAACGATCAGATTTTAGCAGTTAGCTATTAGTTTAATGATTACAGGATGTTTACTATTACAGACATTTGCCTGTCGGGTCTATTTTCTCATTAACGTGATGCTCTGATGTGTAAAGCCAAACGCTAATGGATAGCCACTAATCGCTCAGCTTAGGTACAAAGGAATCGCTTCAATTGATATTTTTTGACGGGACATACCGTCTTGGAAGGCATAACGAATTTCGCATGCGTTCTAAAGACAGAAAAAACCAGGCCTGGCGGATTCGGATCATCGATTTCACCCTTGCCCTTCCGGATGTAGAGCACCTCAAGCCGTATGCGGTAGTGGCCACCCCTTCGGATCCCGGCATTTTTTCAACCAACTGCGCCTATAGCCTGGGCCGTCGGATATTGAGGGATTTTAACCTGAAAATCGAAAAAACCCTATGGGTAGAGCAGTTTCAAAAAGATCCGGAGCAAATGTACGTAGCTGTTTTTACACCAAAATCCTTTTTTGACCCGGAAACATACCACCGGGTTGACTGGCATCGAATCATGGCCAACGAACTCATGGCCATAAAACCTTTTATTCCGGAAGCAGACACCGTAATACCGGCACTGTGAGTGCTTCCCGGGTAGACGACCACATTTTTTACTGGAACAGCATGAAACTTGAGGGCGGCGGTGAGCCAACAGGCTTAAACCGCTGCTCACCATTGACCTGTGGGAGTATACCCATCGCCTGGATTATCAAAATACAAGAGTTAATTATATCCGGGGCTATCTGAAGCAACAGCCAGGCCGGCCTCGGCCACAGGTAAATCCGGGCTAAGAAAGAAAAAAAGTAGATATGACTAAACTTCTTGCAATATATGGCAGTCCCCGCCGAAACGGCAACACCGACACCCTGCTAAAGCAGGCAGTCAAGGGGGCACGGGATGAAGGGGCAAATGTTAGAGAATATTTCCTGCGTGATATGAAAATTTCTCCCTGTCTGGAGATCTACGGCTGCAAAAAAAACGGGCGATGTGTAATCCAGGATGATTTTCAGAAGCTGTACGATGAACTGGAAGCCTGCGAAGGCATCATGCTGGCTTCGCCGATCTTCTTTTACACCGTTAGCGCCCATACTAAAATTTTCATGGACCGATGCCAGTCCTTATGGGTCAGGCGGTACTGGATTGGAAAAAAACCGCCGGCAAAACCCGGCGGCAAACGCAAGGGACTTTTTATCAGCGTCGGCGCCACCCGGGGCAAAAAGCTTTTTGACGGCACCCTTTTCACTATGCGATACTTTTTTGACGCCATCGATACAGTTCTGTGGCGCAGCCTTTTGTACCGGGGGATGGATTTTATAGGAGATGTACAAAAACAGGCAACCTGCCTGGAAGAGGCCTTTCAGGCAGGACATGACATGATGCGACCTAATGCCGAAACCACATATGACACCTAATGTTTCTGGGGCACAATCCAGAAACAGGTATTTATATAAAAATAGTGAGCTATGAGTCTTGAGTAGTGAGGAATAAAGTATCGATCATGCGCCTCTCGCAACTCAGGACTCATATCCCATATCTTTCATGCTTCGTCAAAACCTTTGTTTTTTTGCCGGACAGGGCATGGCCGTTATTTAGAACTCCTTAAAAACTCTTGCCAACGATTTCCCCGAAGCTTGAATATCCAGATCTAAAAAATAACCAAACGGCGTTTGTGAAGTATTGTACCCGGAATTATTTATTCCTTTTTCTGCTCGATCAAACATGTCTTTTGTTATCTCCTCATCTGCTTTACTCAAAGATAAATGCGCAAAAGAATGCAAGACGATATTGTTCGTTTTATTTTTCTTAGCTGCCCATTTCAAATTTTTAATCATTTTAGTTTCGATTTTGGAAATATCATTTTCATCTTTTTGCGCTACTTGAATAAAGCCAATAAGTGCATTTCCCACCTTTTCACTCTCGTCGTATTCCTCAACAGCTTCCAAATTTTTAATACGGGTTTATAAGAGAATTTATCATCATAAATCATCAGTAGTTTCATTATTAACTCCTCTTTTGCTTAGAACTGACAAAGCATTTTTAATCTCTTTATTCTCAAAAAATAAAACCATACCTTTTTCTTCTAACCTTTTTATTCCCTTTTTCCCAATTTTATTAGAAACAATGATGTTACAATCACCGTCACTGATCAACTCATATATGTCTAGGGTTTTTAAATGCTGCAGCGTGTTTTCATAAGGATTACGTTTTTTTTCAATAAACCGAATTTTTTTGTTCTTAATTTCATAAATATAAATTTCTTTTGCACAACCCAATATTTTAGGAAAAATATTTTTTCCATCATTTGTTGGAATAGCAATTTTAACTTTATTCTTCAGACTTTTGGCTTTTCTGCTGTTCACGTTTTTTCTATTCCCC
>CAZFXX010000147.1:0-7852 GCA_964522985.1 uncultured Desulfobacteraceae bacterium | reverse complement strand
CCCAAAATGACCTCTTCACCGGGAGTTGCCATCTTCACCACCAGAACCCCGTCGATAACCGCCTTAGGATCATACGCCCTGGCATTGGCAATGATCTGATCAAAGGCCTTTTTGACTTCCCCATCGGAGTTAAGGCCCACCATTACACCCTTGGCATCGGATTTATGGAGAATCTGGGCCGATGCAATTTTCATGACCACCGGGTATTTCATGTCCGATGCCAGGACAGTCGCCTCTTTGGCTGTTTTGGCCAGTTTCGTGGGCAGAACGGTCAACCCGTAGCATTTCAGCAATTCGACCCCATCTAATTCACCCAGCCGTGTTTTCCCCGCGGCAAGACACCCTTTGATCACTTCGGCCGCCCGCTTTTTGTCATGCTTAAATTTGTACTGGGCCAGGTGCTGGCGGTTCAGCCATTTGGAAAAACGAAACAATGCGGCAAAGGATTTGGCCGCATTTTCGGGGAACTTATACACCGGATAACCATATTCCTGCAGGTATTTCACCCCGGCCGACACATCGACAATGCCCATGAAACAGCTCAGAATCGGTTTGGAGGACCGTCGGGCAATCTTGACAATGGCCTTGGCAGTGCCCTCGGCATCGGTCATGGACTGGGGTGTCAGGATCACCAGTGCCCCATCCACCCCATCGTCATTGATAACGGCGGCAAGGGCGTTTTCATAGCGTTCATAGTCGGCATCCCCGATGACATCCACCGGGTTATGAATATTGGCTGCCGCCGGCAGATGGCTGGCCAGCACTTCAATGGTTTCATCACTGAATTTGGCCAGCTTAAGCCCAGACGACATGGTCATATCCGTTGCCAAAATGCCGGGCCCGCCGGCATTGGTGATAATGGCCACCCGATTTCCGGCGGGCATTTTTCGAACCATTTTGCCCAGTGCACTTTCTTTTTTACATGCAAAGGCACTGGCAAAATCAAACAATTCATCGATGGTGTCCACCCGAATGATACCGGCCTGCTCAAAAATGGCATCGTACACCGCTTCGGAACCGGCCAGGGCACCGGTATGCGATGCCGCGGCCTTGGCCCCGGCGCTGGTTCGGCCGGACTTGATGGCCAGTATGGGGGTGGGCCGGTCTCCCGAGGTGATCTCTTTTACCGCCTGAATAAATTCCGGTCCCCGTCCCAGGGCTTCCTGGTAGATCATGATAACTTCCGTATCCATATCTTCATGGAGGTATCGCAACAGGTCCAGTTCATCTACATCGGCCTTGTTGCCGATGGAGATAAATTTTGAAAAACCGAAATCACGATCCGCTGCAAAATCAAGAACCGCCGCGCACAGGGCACCACTTTGGGAAATAAAGGCCATATGCCCGGGCTGGGGCATCCTGGATGAAAAACTGGCATTCATCCGAACCCCGGCAAGCGGATTGATCACGCCCAGACAGTTGGGACCCACCAAGCGGACACCGGCCGCCTTGCACATGGTGATGAGTTTGTCTTCCATCGCCACCCCTTTTCCGCCCACTTCACGAAAACCGGCGCTGACGATGACAATGCCCTTGACCCCTTTTCCAATGGCCTGGGCCACGGATGGCAGGGCCAGTTTGGGTGGAAGAATAATAATCGCCAGCTCCACAGGATCCGGTATGTCCATAATCGTTTTATATGCCTTGACACTGAGTATGGATTTGGATCTCGGGTTTACGGGAAACAGCGTACCGATATACCCCCCCTTGAGAATATTGGCAAAAATATCATGCCCGACCTTTCCCGGTGTTGCCGAAGCACCGACAACTGCAATGGACTGTGGTGAAAAAATGGCATCGAGTCTTTCCATATGATGAACTCCTTATTTTTAAATTTATTTGCAAATACACCAATACCTGCTTTAGAGCAGACATGCTGTAGAGCAAATTGCAAGCCTGGGCAGTTCAACCGTCGATCTCGGACTTTATTTTCAAACCTTTTTTATAGACCATATTTCTGGAAATGCCATACCTGGCGGCAATTTGCTTCGACAAAATTGAAAGCCGATCACGATCATTGATAAGACCGTCACGGAGCTCTTTTTCAAAATCCTGTGACGGCGTATCCTTTTTTCCAAGGTACCCTTCCACCAGTAACGTGCACTCGCCCTTGACAACCGGCCGTTCGCTCAAGCATTTCAAAATACCGGATAGATTGCCGCGTATAAATTCCTCATGCAGTTTGGTCATTTCACGGCCCAGAACAGCGTACCGGTCACCCGCTATTTCGATCAGGTCTTTAACCAGGGTCAGGATACGACGGGGTGATTCATAAAATATGAGTGTCCCTGATTCAGTGGCAAGCTGTTCCAGCCGTCGTCTGCGCTTTGCTTTTTTTCTGGCGGCAAAACCTTCGAAAACAAAACTATCAGTGGCCAGCCCGGAAGCACAAAGAGCTGTAACCGCAGCACAAGCGCCGGGTATGGGAACAACCCTGACATTGCTCCTGATCGCCGCCACGACAATTCGGTATCCGGGGTCAGAGACAGATGGGGTGCCGGCGCTGGATACCAGGGCTACAGACATTCCCTGTTTGAGACGGGAGATCAGGAAAGACGCCCGTTCCTGTTCGTTATGCTCATAACAGGAAATAAGATTGCCCCGGATACCGTGATAATTCAGGAACCTGGCGGTATGCCGGGTGTCTTCCGCAGCAACAAGGTCCACCCGGCGAAGCGTTTTAAGCGCCCGCAGCGTAATATCATCCCGATTTCCAATGGGGGTGGCCACAATGTAAAGTACGCCCTGAGGCATTGCGTCATGGGTAGGCAAGTTCAAAGGCATTTTTTATTATTTCCACTTCCGGCCCGGTTGCTTTGAACCTTATGGAGACTACATCAAACCGGGCCCTGGCGGTATTCTGCCTGGTCGATTTAAGATAGCAGAGCGCCGCCATGGAGAGTTTTCTTTTCTTTGTAGGCGTTATCGCCCATTTGGGGCTGCCATACCTGTTGGATCTTCTCGCCTTGACCTCGACAAAAACGATCGTCTGCCTGTCTTTGGCGATAATATCGATTTCTCCCAACTGGGTCCTGTAGTTCATCTCCAGGACTTTGTAACCCTCTTTTTTCAACTTGTCTGCGGCCAGGGTCTCGCTTTTTTTACCAAATTGTTGTTGGCTGTTCAGCATATCAAGTGCGGTTGTTATCTGTTTTGGTTCAAATAAAATTTTTTACGAAACCGACAAAGATGAAAGCACACGATGGGGACGCGCGTACCGGATAAAAGGAACGTGCGATAGGATAACAGCCGTAAAGAAAACAGCCGACCGATTCTCTTGGTTGACAACGTCACCGGCTGAAATTTTTGACAGGTCCTGAAAAGAGTGCATGTTTAAAAACTTTTTTTCAGAATATTTGATAAAATCGTATCAAGGACACGGACCAACACAGACAGGGTCGTGACAATCCGTGTCCTGATCAAATCATCAACTGAATCGGCGTTCCTTGATTCTTGCGGCCTTGCCTCGCAGTTTGCGCAGATAATAAATCTTGGCGCGGCGTACCCGACCCCGGGTAACGACTTCGATTTTATCGACAATGGGTGAGTGCAGCGGGAAAATACGCTCAACTCCGACACCATAGGAAACCTTGCGCACGGTAAAGGTTGCATTTGCCGATCCGGCCTTTTTTTTGCTGATTACGACGCCCTGAAAAACCTGAATTCTTTCCTTCTCACCTTCTCTGATCTTGACATGTACCTTAACGGTATCGCCCGTGATAAAAGCGGGCACGTCCAGACGCATGGCCTCTTTTTTCAACTGCTGTATTACTTGCATCATTTCCCCCTAAAAAAATTTAAAATCGATTCTTGTCCATTTCCTGCACCGATTCAAGTTGCAGGACAGCACCGATTTTTTAATTCAAATTACGATTACCCATCAGCCGATCCAGTATTATTGCGGCGGCACACCGCACGGACAGATGGTTGTAACCGGTATTCCCCTTTATCGGCTCCAGGATATAATCTGCCTTTGCAATAAACGGCTGTGAAAGTCCCCATGCCGTTCCAAAGACCAGCAGATGCGGCTTCCCGTTCTGCAAAAGTTCCTGAAATTCTTTATAGCTCATGCCCGGCCGGGTATCGGTATCACGTGCACAGGTAACGGTAACTTTGGGAATACCCGCACCAAAAACGGCAATATGTTCGACAACCTGGGCCATTGATTCTTTGATATGAATCATTTCAAGAGCCCTGCGCCGTTTCGGATTATATGTTGATCCAAACCCTTTAGTCCAGTGGCTGACGATTTTTTCAACCAACCGCTTCTGGTCTGCAAGCGGTGTAACAACATAAAATGCCTTGGCACCAAAAGTCCGGACGGCTCTCGCAATATCATGCAAATCAAGGTTGGTCACGGCAGAGGTGATAATCTCTCCGTTTTTATTCACCACTGGATAATGCGTCAGAGCCACATACAAATTGGGCCTGAATAATTTTTTCAATCTCAAGACACCATTTTTTCAAAATTTCGATCTCACCGCTGCTTAAAGATTTTGCTTTCAGCAGATCAGGCCGTTTTAAAAATGTTCGAATCAGCGATGTTTCCAGGCGCCAGGTTTCAATCGCTGCATGATTGCCGGACAGGAGCACATCGGGAACTTTTCGACCCTCAAACAGGCGCGGTCGCGTAAAATGAGCGTGTTCCAACAGGTCTTGAGAAAAAGAATCCTTTTCTGCTGAATCGATTCCCCCCAGAATACCCGGAATCAGCCGTGTTACGGCATCGATAAGGATCATGGCACCCAGTTCACCGCCGGTGAGCACATAATCCCCAATGGATATTTCACCGTCGATAAAATCATTGCCGATACGTTCATCCACTCCTTCATACCGGCCGCATACCAGAATAAGTCCCTTAAGCTCTGCAAACTCACGGGCAATCTCCTGATTAAAGGAGCGCCCCTGGGGTGTCAGAAGAATCGTTTTTGCCTGTGGCAACCGCTTTTTGGCTGCCCTGATCGCCCCGGCCAGAGGTTCCGGCTTCATCACCATCCCGCAACCGCCACCATAGGGCCGGTCATCCGTAACTTTGTGCCGTCCTTTGGCAAAATCCCTTATGTCTGTGGCCCTGGCTAAGATCTTGCCCTCTTCCAGTGCCCTTCTGATAATCCCGTGTTTCCAGAACCCGGTAAACATTTCAGGGAAAATCGTCAGAACGTTAAAATTCATCTATGGTTAACCATCATACCCAAAATTAAGCTACAGCCCTTCAGGCAAATCCACATGCATCGTTTTGCTTTTAAGGTCAACGACTTTAACAACCTTTTCCAGGGCCGGAATCAACGTCTCCCTATTTCCGTCTCGAACCACATACACATCATTGCTGCCTGTTTCGATAATCGATTGAATATTGCCCAAAAAAATTCCATCGATCAAAAAAACACGCAGTCCAATAAGGTCGAACCAGTAATAGGACCCTTCTTCGAGCTGGGGCAGGGCTGTTTTGTCGACTAAGACCCGGGCCTCTTTGAGTCCTTTGGCCTGTTCAAAATCTGAGATTCCCTCCAGTGACATCAGCAGACACCTCTTGTGAGGTCGTATCCATCTGATTTGCCGTGATTTTACTGAACCATCAGGTTTTTGAATTATAATCAGGCGCCCGGTACTGAAAAGCGACCAGGATTCGGAATCGGAATAAACCTTCAGGGCACCTTTGACACCATGCGTACCCACCACTTTGCCTATGGAAAGAAAATCATTGTTTTCCATAAAATAATGCCGGTTACTCAATGATTTCCAGAACCGTCCGTTTTTTGATTTTGGCTGAAGCCGCACTCAAAATAGTTCGCATCGCCCGCGCCGTACGCCCCTGTTTTCCGATAACCTTTCCCAGATCTTCCTTGGCAACCTTCAGCTCCAGCACTGAAGTCTGGTTTCCTTCTACCTCGTTCACCGCTACCACTTCCGGATCATCAACTAATGCTTTGGCAATGTAAGTAATCAGATCTTTCATAGCTTTATCTCCTTTACAGGTTGTTGAGATTTAGAGCTCAAGATATTCATTGTATCAGCATCCCAAATCAAAAACTCGAACCGGTGGCTATGCCAGGCAGTTAATGGTTGAATAAAAACATGATTTTTCGCTCAGTCATAAACTTATAAAACAAGTATCAGACCGGATTTCCGAAAACGCCTTCTCTTTTCAAAATATTATGTACGGTATCTGTAGGAATCGCCCCCTGATCCATCCAGTGACGCACCCGTTCAGGTTCCAGCTTTATTTCCGCAGGATCCGACAGCGGGTTATATGTACCGACAATTTCAAGGAATTTGCCGTCTCTCGGGCTCTCACCGTCAGCCACCACAATCCGGTAAAAGGGTCGTTTTTTGGCACCATGTCTGGCTAATCTAATTTTTACTCCCATACAATTTCTCCTTCAAAACGGCAACATGCCCTGGCCCATTCCGCGCATACCGCCCTTGTTAATTTTTTTCATCATTTTAAGGACTTGTGCATAATTTTTAAGCAACCGATTCACATCTTGAATACTCGTTCCGCTGCCTTTGGCAATCCGTTTCCGTCGACTGCCGTTGATAATACTGTGTTTTTGTCTTTCCCTTTTTGTCATGGAGTTGATAACCGCCTCGATTCTTATCAATTCACCATCATCAACCTCAAGATTTTTCAATTGTTTGTTTTTGCCCATACCCGGTATCATACCCATCAGGTCGGACATAGAACCCATTTTTCGAATCTGAACCATCTGATCTCGAAAGTCTTCCAAGGTAAACTGACTCTTCCTCAGTTTCATCTCAAGCTCTGCCGCCTTTTTCTGGTCCATCATATCCTGGGCCTTTTCAATCATGGTCAAAACATCACCCATGCCCAGAATTCTTGACGCCATCCGCTCCGGATGGAACGGCTCAAGAGCACTTAATTTTTCACCAACACCAATAAACTTTATGGGTTTATCCGTGATGGATTTGATGGAAAGGGCCGCCCCGCCACGGGCATCGCCATCCATTTTGGTTAAAACAACGCCACCGATATCAAGGGTGTCGTTAAATGATTTAGCGATATTGACAGCGTCCTGACCGGTCATGGCATCCGCTACAAGCAGAATATCCGACGGCTTAACCCGGTCCTTGATACGGGAAAGCTCCGCCATCAACGCCTCATCCACATGAAGCCGCCCTGCCGTATCCAGCAGCAGCGTATCACACCCGTGAAGCTGGGCCGCGGTTCTGGCCTGCCGGCATATATCCACCGGATCCATGTCCGTATCGGACTCAAACACCGGCACATCCAGCTGCTGACCCAGTTTTTTTAGTTGATCAATAGCTGCCGGACGATATACATCCGCCGGTACCAGATATGGTTTTTTCCCCTGTTTACGAAGGAAAACAGACAGTTTTCCAGCCGTCGTGGTCTTACCCGAGCCCTGAAGGCCCACCAGCATAACAGACACCGGATAAGCGCCTGCAAGACAAAGCCCCTCATGATGACCGCCCATCAATTCAGTGAGCTCGTCGTTGACAATTTTGATAACCTGCTGCCCGGGCGTCAGGCTTGCAAATACCTCCTGCCCCATAGCCCGCTGCCGGATATCCGCAATCAGATTTTTAACAACCTTATAATGGACATCAGCTTCCAGCAGGGCCATGCGCACAGCACGCAACCCCTCATTAATATTTTTTTCACTCAGTTTGCCGTGCCCTTTTAACTTCCGGAATACGGCATCCAGTTTTTCGCTCAGGTTATCAAACATAAAATTTATAGCCAACTATGATAGTTAAACCTTGAAATTATAATTTCAAAAATGTTATGTCAAGTAAAATAATCGGTTAACAAAGCAAACACGACTCTAAAGAGCATGTGCACAAATTAAAACATGATAACTGTTCACGG